>JALYIG010000200.1 GCA_030775885.1 Acidobacteriota bacterium
GCCTTAACGCGGTCATGGGAATCGCGTTGAACGTCTGCGCCGTGTCGTAGTAGAAGCGCGCAATTTCCGCCTGAAAATCCGGCTGCTGCTGTTGTCGCGATCCCATGTCTTCATGCAGGTTTTCGAAGCGCGTCACCAGGTACGGCATGGTGCCGCCGCCGTGCGAAAAGATCAGTCGCATATCCGGGTAGCGCTTCGACGCTCCGCTGTACACCATGCGCACAATCGCTCGCGTCGTGTCCGTCCCGTACTCGATCTTCGCCGACGAAACTCCGGGCAGCAGATTCGCGCAGCACGCATTCGTCGTCGGATGCACAAACAGCACGGCCTTCCGCCGGTTCAGTTCCTCAAAGATCGGCGCGAAGAAGGGATCGCCCAGCCACATCTTGTCGTAACTCGTGAACAGCATGATCCCATCCGCTTTCAGCACATCGAGCGCATGTTCGATCTCGCGCAGGCTGCCCTCGATATCCGGCATCGTCAGCGTAGCGAAGCTGCCGAAGCGGCCCGGATGGTCCGACCTCAGCTTCGCCGCATTCTCGTTCGCATCGCGCGCCAGATGCCTGGCCTGTTCTGCGTCGTCGAAATAAACGCCCGGAGCCACAATCGAAATCATTGCCCGGGTCACGCCCGCTTTATCCATGTCGTCCATCGTCTTTTGCGGAGACCAGCCGGCCAGCGGAGCGGGTGTAAGTTCCTTCTGCTTCAGGACCGCGGCATAAGCCGGCGGCGCGAAGTGATGATGCACGTCAATCCAGCCCGCGCTGTCTTTTGCCGCCTGGGCAGAACTCCAATCTGGAACCAGCGCCGTGGTAGCCAGCGCTGCCATGCCCGCGATAAATTCGCGGCGGGCGTTTCGTCCTGAATTCGAAATCCCATCGACTCCGCTCATGAACTCTCGCCACCTCGTTGTTTCAACCAAAGGAAATTGCCACCCAATCGCCCGAAGGGGTAATCTTAGACCAATTTTCGCTCCTCCTGTCAACATCTCTTGACGTGTCATTCTGAGCCGCAGGCGAAGGATCACCGCATTTTTGCCACTGCACGCGTACTCCACACCACTCCTAAGGAGGCCAATGGAAAGCCCGGAGTCCTTTTCTCACTTCGATCTGGCGGCCCTCTCCCGGGCGGACGTCTACAAACTACTGATCTCTGTCGTCGTGCCTCGCCCCATCGCCTGGGTCGTCTCCCGCGACGCAGAAGGCGTGCTGAATGCGGCGCCCTTCTCCTTCTTCAACGTCGTCTCGACCGATCCTCCGCTGGTTGCCATTAGTTTCTCCACCCCGAAAGATCGCGACGCCAAGGACACGCTCTCCAACATCCGTTCCCAGGGCGAGTTCGTGGTCAACATGGTTCCGGAAGAACTTGCCGAGGCAATGAACATCACCGCCACCGACGCCCCTCGCGGCGTCGACGAAACCAAACTGGCCGGGCTCGAACTCACGCCCTCCTCCATGATCGATGTGCCGCGCATCGAGTCGTCACCCGTCGCGCTCGAGTGCCGCCTCTTCCAGATCATCGAGCCCGGAGGCACCAGCACCATCTGCCTCGGCCGCGTCCTCTGCATGCACGTTCGCACCTCGGCGTTCGAAGATTTGGCCAAACTCTATATCGACACCAACCAGCTCCGTCTCATCGGCCGCATGCATGGGGCGAGCGCCTACACCACCACCCGCGATCTCTTCCACATCCACCGGAGACCCTGGGCTCCGAAGTAAACCAGGCTCCCGAGCAGCCGCACAGCAGAAACCATGGTCTAAGGTATTACCTCTATGCTACAGTGCATAGACCGTCCGCCCTGGGCGGTCCGCCAGATCGCAGGCGGAGTTCGTGGTGTGAGCGTGGAGGGAGATTGAGGATGGAGAACAGGGACTACTATTTTTCCGATCATAGCGGCATTGCAGCGCCGGACAAGCTGGACCTGATACCCGCGGTGACCATCCCGCGCGAAGCAATCGATGCGGAGGTTGAGCGCCTCGCCAGCCTTCCCACTCCGGCCAACGGCCGCCGCATCTCGAAAATCGCCAACCCGCGCAGCGGCGTAGGCGAGGGCCTGGCCCCCGGCATCGACGTTTCGTTGTCCGTGCTGAAGCCAGGCGAGCGCACCGCACCCATCCGCCACAACTCGACGCAGGTGAACTTCTGCATCCGAGGCGCCGGCGAATCGACGATCGACGGCAAGACGATTAAGTTCAGCCAGTACGATGTCTTCAACACGCCGCCCTGGGTGGTATATGAGCATCGCAACCCGACCCAAGACCTGCAGGTGCGGCTGACTTACAGTAACGCGCCGCTACTGGAAAAGATGCAGGTCCACGTCGTCGAAGAGCAGCCCAGGCTCGGCGGCAAGAAGAAGACCTACGACGAGCACTCCTCCGCGCAGAGTCCCTTCGGCACCTTCCCGCTATCCGACGACGGCTCCTTCCTGATGCCGTACGAAAAGCTCATCAACCCGGACGTGATGAAGCACTCGCCGCTCTACTTTCCCTGGCCGCGCGTTAAACTCGAGCTCGACAAGCTGGCCTCGCTCGGCCAGTCCTACCGCGGACGCCGCCTCTATCTGCTCTATAATCCCGCGACCGGCCGCACCAACGGCACCACCAGCAACTTCTTCGCCACCATGTGCATTCGCCCGAAGAACATCGTGGACCGTCCGCACCGCCACACCGGCGCCGCGATCAACTACTACTTCCAGGGCTCCGGCTACAGCGTGGTCGAGGGCGTGAAGTATCCATGGAAGGCCGGCGACCTGATGCTCTCCGCGCCTGGCTGGGCCGTGCACAACCACGCCTCGCTCGACGAAGACGTCTACGAGCTCACCATTCAGGACAGCCCGCTCAACATCTGGATGGGCTCGCTGCTCTGGCAGGAAAGTCTCGACCAGCCCATCGAACTGCTGGGCGCCAACGAAGGCTTCACCACCAACCGTCCCGCCTGAACCGCAACGGGCCCCGTTCCGATCTCGAAAATCTCGCCGAAAGGATTGACCCGATCTCATGATGCCGCTCGAGAAAACGGTTCTGCGTGGCTCCTTCCCGCCCCTGGTGACGCCCTTCCGCAACGGCAAGGTGGACTTCAACAAATTTGCCGAGCTGGCCGAACTCCAGGTGCAGCAGGGGTCGCACGGCATTGTCGTCGCAGGCACCACCGGCGAGCCCAGCAGTCTCTCCGTCGACGAGCGCTCCGAGCTGCTCAAAGTCGCCCTCTCCGTCATCGCGGGCAGAATTCAGGTCGTCGCTGCGACCGGCTCGCAATCCTACGCGGAGACACTGCAGCTCACGACCCACGCCGAGAAGGCCGGCGCCGATGCCGTCCTCGTCGTCACCCCGTATTACATCAAGCCCTCGCAGAAGGGCCTGGTCGAGTACTTCGTCACGCTTGGCCGCCAGGTCGCGCTGCCCACGATGATCTACCACATCCCTGGCCGCGCCGCCGTGTCCATCAAGGCGCAGACCGTTATCAAAATCGCCGAGCAGATTCCGCACCTCGTCGGACTCAAGCACGCCGACCAGAACCTCGAACTCCTCACCGAACTGCTGATGGCACTCGGCTCCGAGTTTCGCATCTTCTGTGGCGTCGAAGCTCTCAGCTTCCCCATGCTCGTCCTGGGCGGCAGCGGATTGATGAACGCCGTCGGCAACATCGCGCCCGCACGCGTGGCCGCTCTCTATGCCGCTGTGCAGCAGGGCGACTTCGAGCTTGCACGCCAGATCCACACCGAACTCTTCGAGATCAATCAGTCCGTCTTCATCGACACCAATCCGATTCCGCTGAAGTACATGATGTCCCGGCTCGGCCTGCTGGACGCTCCCGAGCTGCGCCTTCCGCTCGTTTCCCTCGACCCCGCCAGCGCGAAGATACTGGATGCTGTGTTGACCCGCGCCGGAATGCTGCCTGCTCCGGCCATGGCAACCTGAGCCGAGCGCTGTTGCCCTTGGAGAACCAACCCCATCTCGAGGAGTGACGACATGCCGGACATTCAGCTTTCCATGGCGGTCAGCCACTACGATCACGTCTCGGACCTCGTCAACGGCCGCGTCCACGCCGAGGGCATCGACCTCACCGCCATGGAACTCCCCATCGAAGAGATCTTCTTCCGCATGTTCTCCTTTCAGGAGTGGGACGTCGCCGAGTTCTCCATGGCCAAGTATGTCTCTCTCGTCGCCGCCGGCCAGGCGCCTTTTTGTGCCATCCCCGTCTTTCCTTCGCGCGTCTTCCGCCAGTCCGCGTTCTATGTCGCCGCCGGCGGTCCCATCCGGCGCGCGGAAGACCTAGCCGGCCGCCGCATCGGCGTACCCGAGTGGGTCCAGACCGCGGGAGTCTATGCCCGCGCCTTCCTGCAGCATCAGTGCGGCGTTCCGCTCGCCGATATCCACTGGGTTCAGGCCGGCGTCAACCAGGCCGGCCGCACCGAAAAAGTTCCCTCATCCCTTCCCAACGCGGTAAAAATCCAGCAGGTCCCCGACCGCTCTCTCAACGAAATGTTGCTGGCCGGCGATCTCGACGGCATCATCTCTGCCCGCGAGCCTGCCGCGTTCGCCGCCGGCAACCCGCGCGTCGTGCGCCTCTGGCCCGACTACCGCGCCGCCGAAGAAACCTATTATCGCGAAACCGGCATCTTCCCCATCATGCACGTCATCGTGATAAAAAATGAGACGCTCAGCCGACACCCCTGGGCCGCGATGAATCTCCTGCGCGCTTTCGACGAAGCCAAGCAGAACAGCCTGGAGCGACTCTCCACCATCGTCAATTCGCCCATCGCGATTCCCTGGTCCTACTCCGCCTATCGCAGCGCCCAGAAGGTCTTCGGCGACGACCTCTGGCCCTACGGAATAGAATCCAATCGTCGCACTCTCGAAGCCTTCCTCGACTACTGCCGCGAGCAGGGAATCATCCAACAGAGGCTGGCCATCGAAGACATGTTTCCAGCCGAAGTCAGCAAGGTATTCAAGGTATGAGCGTCGATCCCGCAGAATCCACCGCCGCGCACAACGACTCCCTCTCCGAGTCACACGCAGAACTTTCCCGCCGCAACTTCATGAAGACGGCAGGCCTTCTCGGTGTCGGAGTTGCGGCCGGCCTCCCCCATGTAGCGGAGGCGCAGGACCGCAGCGCCGCGGCTGATTCCGTTCCTCACACCGCCGCCGTCACCCTCAATGTTAACGGCAGCCCGCACGCTCTCGTGCTCGACACCCGCACCACGCTGCTCGACGCCCTGCGCGACCACCTCGATCTCACTGGCACCCACAAGGGATGCGACCACGGCCAGTGCGGAGCCTGCACCGTCCTCCTCGAAGGCCGCCGCGTCAACTCCTGCCTCACCCTCGCCGTCGCCTGGGACGACGCCCGCATCGTCACCATCGAAGGTCTCGCCCACGGTGACACGCTCTCGTCCGTCCAGCAGGCCTTCCTCGAACACGATGCCTTCCAGTGCGGCTTTTGCACTTCCGGCCAGATCTGCTCCGCAACTGCCCTGCTTGACGAAGTGCATCGCGGTAAACTCTCCATCGTCAGCTATCGCACCGGCCACACCGCAAACCCCTCTCCCACCGACGACGAAATTCGCGAGCGCATGTCCGGGAACATCTGCCGCTGCGGCGCTTACCCCAACATCGTCGCCGCCGTCCGCGCCGTTCTCAAACCCAGCCCCGGAGCATCGGGATGAATCCCTTCCTCTATCAGCGCGCCACCACCACCCAGGCCGCGACCCGCGCCGTCGCGAGCAGCGGTACGAAGTTCCTCGCCGGAGGTACCAATGTCCTCGACCTGATGAAGTACGGGGTCGAGCATCCCTCCACGCTGATCGACATCACTCGCCTCAACCTCAATCAGGTTGCCGCGCTCCCAGGGGGCGGCATCTCCATCGGCGCGATGGTCCGCAACTCCGACCTGGCCGATCATCCTCTCGTCCGCGAGCGCTATCCTCTCCTCGCGCAGGCCCTCCTTAGCGGAGCCTCGCCGCAACTGCGCAACATGGCCACCACCGGCGGCAACCTGCTGCAGCGCACGCGCTGCTATTACTTCATGGACACCGCCTTCTCTGCTTGCAACAAGCGCGCCCCCGGAACCGGTTGCGCCGCTCTCACCGGATTCAGCCGCATTCACGCCATCCTCGGCCAGACCGACCGGGGCCCGACGCACGCCGAAACCTGCATCGCCACCAACCCGTCAGACATGAACGTCGCCCTCGCAGCGCTCAACGCCACCATCCACGTCCAGAGCGCGTCAGGCTCTCGCACGATCCCCATCGCGGACTTCCATCGCCTCCCCGGAACCACGCCACACCTCGACACTACCCTTCATCCCGAAGAACTCATCACCGCCATCTCGCTTCCTCCCAGCCCCTTCGCCGCCCACTCGCACTACCTCAAGATTCGCGATCGCAACAGCTATGCATTTGCCCTGGTTTCCGTCGCCGCCGGCCTCGAAATCGCGAATGGCGCCTTCCATTCCGTTGCTCTCGCGCTGGGCGGCGTCGCTCACAAACCCTGGCGCTCCGCTGAAGCCGAACGGTTTCTCGTAGGCGCGGCGCCCGAGCCAGCAACCTTTCGCAATGCCGCCGAACTCGCCCTTGCCGGAGCACGCGGCTACGAACACAACGCCTTCAAGATCGAGCTCGCCAAACAAGCCATCGTGCGCGCCCTTACCCAGGCATCCGGAGGCCCCGCATGAGCGACACCATGCCTGAGCCCCGCTCCTTGAGCCCTCGTTACGACGCACGCGCCAAAGTCACCGGCGCCGCAAAATACTCCGCCGACTTCCCCGTCCCCGGCCTCGTCCACGCTTTCCTCGTGCAAAGCACCATCCCCTGCGGCGCTGTCGCCTCCATCGACTCCGCTGCCGCTGAACACGCGCACGGAGTGCTCGCAGTCCTCACGCCGTTCAACGCAGCCCATCTCGTGCAGACCCGTCCCGCACTCACGCTTCTGCAGAACCCCGAAGTCCACTACAACGGCCAGCCCATCGCCGTCGTCGTGGCCGCCAGCCTCGAACAGGCCCGGCACGCCGCGACCTTGCTTCGCATCGCTTACGCACCTCGGCCCGCCAAACTCGACTTCCCGGGCCGCCTGGCCGAAGCCCGTCCCCTCAAGCAGCCCGGGCGCGAACCCGCCGACAGCAGTCGCGGCGACCTCAACGCCAGCATGGCCCGCGCCACTGTCTTCGTCGAGGAGACCTACACCACGCCTCTCCAGAACCACAACAGCATGGAGCCGCACACGACACTCGCCTGGTGGGAAGGCGAATCCCTCAACGTCTATAACTCCAGCCAAGCCATCTCCGGCGATAGGCAGGCCCTCGCCGCCGCCTTCGGCATTCCCGTCGACCACGTCCGCGTGCTGTGCCCCTACACCGGCGGCGGATTCGGCAGCAAAGGGTCACCCTGGTCCCACGTCTTTCTCACCGCGCTCGCCGCCCGCACAGTCGGCAAGCCCGTCAAGCTCGCATTGGATCGCAACCAGATGTTCGGCCCCGTGGGCGGCCGCGCCGCCACCGTGCAGACAATCAGGCTCGGAGCCACTCCCGACGGCAAACTCCTCGGCGTCGAACACCACGCCATCCTCACCGCCTCCCTGCTCGAAGACTTCCTCGAAACCTGCGCCATCCCCACCCGCCTCCTCTACTCCAGCGAGGCCATGGTCACCACCCACCGTCTCGTCGACATGAACCTCGGCGTCTCCACCTATATGCGCGCTCCCGGCGAAGCGCCCGGTACCGCCGCCTTCGAATCCGCCATGGACGAGCTGGCCGTCAAGCTCAACCTCGATCCCGTCCAGCTCCGCCTCATCAACTACGCTGAAAGAGACGAGGGCCGCAACCTCCCCTTCTCCTCAAAGCATCTGCGCGAGTGCTACCAGCAGGCCGCCGAACGCTTCGGCTGGTCACGCCGCAAGCCTACTCCCGGCCAGGTCGTCGAAGGCACCGAACTCATCGGATACGGCATGGCCACGGCGACCCGCCACGCCCTGCGCTCCGCCGCCTCCGCCAGCGTGCGCATCCTTCCCGACGGCCGTGCCTCGGTCACCTGCGGCTCCCAGGAACTCGGCACCGGAACCTACACCATCATCGCGGACACCGCCGGCGAAGTCCTCGGCCTGGACTCCTCCCGCATCGAAGTCAAACTCGGCGACACCGCCCTGCCCGCCGCGCCAGCGTCTGTTGGATCGCAAACCGCTGCCAGCATCTGTCCGGCGATCCGCCAGGCCGCAATGCAGGCCCGGCAGCAAGTCCTCACACTCGCGGCCAACGACCCGATCTCCCCGCTCCACGGCACCCCGCCCGAAGACCTCAGCATGCGCGACGGCCGCATTTTCCTAACTGCGTCCCCTTCCACCGGCGAGAGCTTCGCCCTACTCATCGCACGCAACGGTTCCGCGCCCATCGAGACCTCCGCCACGACCGAGCCCGGCAGCGAACGGAGCCGCTACTCCGCGAACTCCTTCGGCGCCGTCTTCGTGGAGGTCGCCGTCGATCGCGACACCCACATGGTCAAAGTCCGCCGCGTCGTCGGGACCTACGACGTCGGCACTCTCATCAACCGCACCACTGGCATGAATCAACTCATCGGCGGCGTCGTCTGGGGCATCTCCTTCGCGTTGCTCGAAGAGGCGCACATTGACCCGACCCACGGTCGCACCGTCAACGCCAACTTCGCCGAGTATAAAGTCCCCGTCAATGCCGACATTGGTGCCATCGACCTCACCGTCCTCAACATCCCAGACACGCAGTTCAGCCCCCTCGGCGCCCGCGGCATCGGCGAAGTCTCCGTCGCCGGCATTCCCGCCGCCATCGCGAACGCCATCTACAACGGCACCGGCAAGCGCGTCCGCCAGTTCCCCATCACGCCCAACAAAATCATGAACACCCCAGCACTAGCGTAAGCACGAGGCAACACCATGAAAGAGATCATCAAGGATTACCTGGACCGGACCATCTCGCGCCGCCGCCTGCTCTCCGGCCTCGGCACCATGGGTGTCGCCTCCATCGCCGCAAAGTCCATGGCCAGTTCGCTCGCCGCATTTCAGGCGCCGCCCGAAGGCGCCGAGAACCCCACCGCGCCCGCATGGATGAAGCGCGCCCGCGGCACCGGCGGCAAATTGCTGGTCGAGCAACTCAAGCAAGCCGGCGTGAACCACATGTTCGTCGGCTGCAGCGCCTCCGGGGCACCCATCTTCGACGCCCTCGCCGACGAGCCCGACTTCCACATCATTCAGGCCCTGCAGGAGGGTGCCGTCGCCGCAATGGCCGACGGCTACGCCAAAGCCTCGGGCAAGACGCCCTTCTGTTACTGCTCCCCCCGCGGCATCCCCAACTTCATGACCCAGATGTTCAACTCCCACCAGGACAACATCCCCATGGTGGTCACCGCCGACTATCCCGCTGTCCCTGAGCTCGGCGAGGAGAACGCCGACTACGCCGACCATGTCGACGAGATCACCCAGCCTATGACCAAGTGGCACTGGGTCGTCGAAACCACCGAGAAGATTCCCGAACTCACACGCCGCGCTATCGCCTTCGCCTCCACTCGGCCCTGCGGCCCCGTCTTCCTCGCCTTCCCCAGCAACGTCCTCTCCGGAACCGGCGAGGCCGACATCATGGACCAGTCCAAATTCAACGTCTCCGGCAACACTCGCCCCGACCCCGCCGACATCGACCGCGCCGCACGCCTCCTACTCGAGGCTCGCAGTCCTCTGCTCTACGTCGGCGACGAAATCACCTGGGATGGCGCGCAGAGGGAAGTCCTCGAACTCGCCGAACTCCTCGCCCTCCCCGTCGCCCAGCCCGCCGGAAGCCTCGGCTGGTCCATCCCGTTCCCCACCCGCAACCCACTCTTCCTGGGCGACTACCAGAAGCAGTTTCGGTTCCTCGGCGACACGGACGTGATGCTCAACCTCGGCGCCAAAATGCCCGTGCGCCACGGCGTCGCTCCCACCGTTAAAGTCATCCAGGTACGCCAGGACCCCGTCAGCCTCGCCCGCCTCTACCCCACCGAAGTCGCTATCGTCGCCAACCTCAAAATGGCGACCGCCGATCTGCTCGCCGCAATCCGCAGCCTTGCCACCCCCGCCCGCCTGCAACATATCCGTGACAGCCGCTACTCAAAAATCAAGGACTTCACCAACCAGCTCGACCAGTTCCAGCACGCCATCGCCGCCAAAGCCGCCGCCCGTCCCGAGGTCAGCCTCGAACGCACCGCGCTCGATCTGGAAGCCGTGCTCGACAAAGAGTCTTACTTCGTCGGCGAGCTCAACTCCGCCCGCCCCATCGAGAAATCTACCCTCATGCGCTTTGGCGGCGACGACAAGCAGTACCTCAGCAACACCGGCCGCGCCCTCGGCTGGAGCCTCTCCGCCTCCGTCGGCATCAAGCTCGCTCAGCCCGACCGCCCCGTCGTCGCTATGATGGGCGATGGCGCCTTCCTCTTCGGCGGCCCCCAGGGCCTCTGGAGCATGGCCCGCTACAAAGCCCCCGTCACCTCCATCATCTGGAATAACCGCAGCTACGACGTGGAACGCACCGGCATGTTCACCAAGGGCGGTCGCCAGTTCGAAACCGGCCGCGACATGGTCTGCTACCTCGGTGACCCCGACATCGACTACACCAAAATCGCCGCGGGCTTCGACGTCGAAGGAGAAGCCGTCAAGGACGCCGCCTCCCTGCGCCCCACGCTCGAACGCGCCAAACGCGCCAACATCGAAGGCCGTCCTTACCTCATCGACCTGCACGCCCCGCGCCACGGCCCCGGCGCCAGCTCTACCTGGCATCCCGACTACTCCATCGCCGCGCTGCGTAAGAGGGAGGTCTAAGACATGTCAGTCTCCATCCCCAGCCGCTCGCGAACCTCCCTCTTGCTCTGCGCCTCTCTCTTCTCCACCCTCAGGCTCCACGGGCAGGCGCGCGAGTCGACCCTTCCCGACGGCGAAGGCAAGCAGCTCACCACCCTCGTCTGTAGCCAGTGCCACGGATTGCGCGAGACAGCAATCCTGCGCGACGGCGAACCGGGCTGGGCAGAAGTGGTGGATCGAATGGTGCTCTACGGCGCGCAGCTCTCGCCCCCGGAAGCCCAACTGGTCACCCGCTATCTCGCCACGCAACTCGGCCCCTTCACGACCGCAACGCCGAGCACCAAAACTCCCTCACCCGGCCCCCACGGCAAAGCCACCGCCAGAGTCTCTCTGCCTGACGGCCCCGGCAAGGACCTGGTCGGCGAACGCTGCGCCCTTTGCCACACCCTGGAAAAAGTTGTCGCCTCTCCCCGAACCACCGCAGACTGGAACTCCGTAACCCAGAACATGGTGCAACGCGGCATGCCCGCCACGCCCAGCGAAACCCAGTTGATCCTCGGCTATCTGAAAGCCAACTTCAGCAAATAGGCTAGCTAGTCTAGTCAGTAAAGCATGCAACACTGAGACCGACTAACCGTCACGTCATCCAATTGAATGGTCTCACCAAAGGTGGGGTTTTTGACACAAAGGGAAACGCCATTTCGTACCACTGGCGAGTCTGTTCCCTCCCCGACGTGGACGTACCCTGCGCAACCGCCGCGACAGGAGACTCGGACGCTGATGCTCATGGCTGAAGGCGGAGGGAAGTCCGATCATGATTCAAGCTCGAGCCTTGATATCCAGGATCAAATTCCCTGTTAGGCGGCCTCGGAGAGGTTCAATCCGGCCTTCGCAGCTCAAGTATCTGAACCGAGTGCGGCCCTCCCAATACTTCCAACTTCGGCTAGGAGCTCGGTATGAACGGCACCCCGTTCACGATTACGCCGGCTCCATTGCCCTCCACGTCGAGTTCTTTCACGACACCGTATGCAGGATCTCCGCCAAAGGTAGTGTCGGAGACGTAGAGCGTCCCATTTGCGGTTATTGTCGTCGACGGAAGATACCGAGTGTCGATACCAAAGCGATATGTCGTACCTGCAGGCAGAAATACACTTTCACCTTCTACGGCGACCTTGGTCCAGGTCACAGATGGCGTCGTCAGGAACGGTGCCCCGTTGACGAGCACACCCGCACCATTGCCGACTACATCCAGTTCCTTGACTACTCCATATGCGGGGTCTCCCCCGAACGTGGTGAAGTAGACGTAAAGCGTTTCGTCCGCGGTCGTAGTCACCGGGGCAAGATAACTGGAACCTATGCCAAAGCGATAGGTTGTGCCGGCAGGCAAAAACACCGTCTGGCCTTCGATAGCTACCTTAGTCCAGGTCACCCCGGACGCCGTAGTGAAAGTGGAGTTGCTCGATACAGTAGACACCGCGCTCGAGTTCGCCGAGACCACGTCGAAGTCATAGGTCGTCCCCGCCGTCAGCCCTATGAGCGTCACCGTGTGGCTCGTCATCAGTGTAGGGTTCAGTGGCGATGCCGATCCAAAACCAGTCGTAGTCCCAAAATTTACCTGCGATGTCGATGGCTGATCCGTCGTCCAAGTAATCGTAGCCGTCGTATTGCTGATACCGCTGGCAAGCACGTTCGAGATCGCCGGAGAGAACACCGGCGCTGGGGCCGTGGTATTGAAAGTCATGACAGGTGAGTAACCAATGGCTCCATTGGCACTGGTGGACTGGGCCACGAAGTAGTATGTCGTGCTCGGGTTCAGGCCGGTCAAAATCACGCCATGGCTCCCGGTCAGCGCCGCCTGCAGCGGACTTAGTTGTCCCAGCGCCGTCGTGGTGCCGTATGCGAGCCGCGCGTTGGCTGGAACGTCGGTCGACCAGGTGATGGTTGCGCTAGTGTCATTGATTCCCCAGGCTACAACATAGCCGACGTACGGAGGGGTCGCAGTGACCACGGCCGTTGTCACAGTGGCGTTTGGCGACGTGGTCGATTGCGAGGCTGCGTTAGCGGAGGTAACGTCGAAGTTGTAGGTGGTGCCTGCGGTCAGGCCGGCCAGCGTCACCGAATGCGTCGTCACCAGAGTCGCCATCAACCCCGAAGAAGACCCATAGCCTGTGGTCGTCCCGTAGTCTACCTGCGAACTCGAAGGCTGATCGGTTGTCCAAGTCACCGTTGCCGCAGTCTGCGAGACATTTGTCGTAGCAACATTCGAGATAACCGGCGGTTTAGATGTCACCGACGTCGTCGTGAATGTTACGTTACCCGATACAGACGACACCGCGCTCGAGTTCGCCGAGATCACGTCGAAGTTATAGGGCGTCCCCGCTGTCAGCCCCGTCAGCGTCACCGAATGCGCCGTCACCAGACTCGCGATCAACCCCGAGGAAGACCCATACCCCGTCGTCGTCCCAAAATTAACCAGGGATGTCGATGGCTGGTCCGTACTCCAGGTAATGACCGCCGATGTGCTGGAGATGCTCGACACCGCTATCGAAGAGATCACCGGGCCCGGAGTGCTCGTTCCCGTTGTGGTGGTGAAGTTCGATTGGAACGGGCAGATCATGCCCGTTCCCGCGCAAAGCGGCCAGGAGTGCGATTGGAACCACCCCGCCACCTGGGAGGCCACAAATTGCAAACCGGGATACCCCAGGTGGATCGTATCTATCACGGAATAAGTAGCGTTTGCCGCGTGACTCGCCGTGGCCGTCAGGTTGTACCCGCGAGTGCAACCCGTGATCTGATTGCCGCTCACCGCATTGATCATTATTGTTTCCGAGTCAATAATCACCACCGTGCCGACGCCCTGCGTTCCACTGGACACGCTGAACGTGCACGACACACTATCCAGCGCACCGGAAGTAATGCTGCCAAACGCCACCACCGCCCTCAGTGAAGAGGGCATCACATCGTTGGCATGATCCGCCACGTCCAGAGGAAGCGACGGGTTATAGGCCTGTACCGCCAGCTCGCGAATATCCAGATAGTTGTTCGGGTATGCCGCCGCAAGAGAGGCGCTCGTGGCAATAACGTCCTGATAGATCGTGGTGCCAATTGGGGTAGTGACGAAATTCACATCTCCCAGCACCAGATAACACGACGGTGCCGCCAAAGCGTTGACCATGCTTGCATCATCGGAGAGGATCTGGCTGACCTGAGTGGGATTATTCGATCCGGCCCAGAACACATTGCAGTTGCCCGGCCCCAATGACGCCGGCGTCGCCAGCATCCTCTGGGCGATTTGTGGACTTGTGTTTCCCCCTACTCCCTCATTGATTACCGGTACGCCGAGAGCGTTCGCCAAGGTGTTCGGATAGTTGATGGCACTCCCGTCCTTACCCCCCTGAGTTTGCGAATCACCCCATGCCCAAATTGTAAATCCAGTCAGATTTACCCCAAACGTCGTTACTCCGGCAGGGCTGGCCGAGACTACCTGAAAGTCGTAACGTGTGCCCGGCGACAGCCCGGTCAGCGTCACCGAGTGGGCCTTCGTTAGACTCGAATCGAGCGCCGAGAACCCGAAGCTGATTGTAGTTCCGTAGTTAACCAGCGAATTGCTGGGCACATCTGTCGTCCAGGTAATCGTTGCCGACGTCGAAGTGGCAGTCGTTGAGGTCACATTCGAGATGAGGGGCGCAACTGGCGGGGGATCCAACGTCGTAAAGTGCGACATATACAAGTAGCCAGTCGCGCCGTTGGCCCCCGTCGACTCAATGACAAAATCATAGATCGTGCCCGGATCGAGTCCGGTCAAGGTCACTTGATGAAGCGCCGAGAGTGCCGTTTGAACCGGCGCGAACTGGCCAAGAGCAGTTGTTGGCCCGTACGCCACCCCAGTATTTGCGGGCATGTCCGTCGACCAGGTGATCGTTGCGCTTGTGTTCGTAATCCCAGTAACAGAAAGGTAACTGGCATTGGGCGCTGTGGCCGAGGCCGCCGGCGTGGTGAAGGTTTGGTTACCCGAAATGGAAGAGACGCCCGATCCCGCGGCAGAGATAGTAGCAAAGTTGTAAGTCGTGTTGGCGGCGAGGCCGCTCAATGTCACTGTATGAGCGATCGTCAAAGTTGGAGAGAATGCCGACGAGAGGGTGTAGTTGGTTGTCGTCCCGTAATTCACCATCGTCGTAGCGGGCTGATCCGTCGTCCAATTGACGGTGGCGCTGTCGCTGGTGATGTAGATGACGTTGAGGTCGCCAATAATCGGGGAAGTCGACAAGGTTGCAAAGCGAAAGTTGGCGGAAGTTGCGGAACCGCTGGAGACTGCGAAGTTGTATAGAGTATTCGCATTCAGCCCGTTTAACGTCACCGAGTGCGCCGTCACCGGTGCCTGATTGATGACCGAAGATGAGCCATAGCTCGCAGTGACGCCGTAATTGACCAGCGAAGACGATGCTATATCGGTCGTCCAGCTGATGACCGCTGAGCTATTCGTTACACCGCTTGCGGCTACATTGACGATCCCTTGGCCAGATGCGAAAGGGACACCTGCCAGGAAAACACCTGCAACGGCAACAATCAAGGATCGCAGGAAAGCAATGCGATTGACGGTCACTTTCATTTCTACAGGTAGTTGGGAGGTCATTTAATCTCCGTTGCCTTGGTTAAGTTCTAATTGCTCTAGGCGAACGGGAAATTGAGTGACAATATGACGGTCTTGCCTCGATCGGTAAGTTAACTAATTAGATACGATTTAGACGGACTTCGGTTGGCTCAGCAAGTTATTTTATGTTGACTGCACATGTTTCAGTGCAGTTTGAGACCTTCCAGCCATTGGTGATCCCTCCGCACGGACCTGCATTATTTTTCCAACGTAGCATCGGTTATCCGTAATGTGCTCCTTGATCAAGCGCACGAAATCCCCTCGAGACCTTATGTTTGTTTGCCCACTGAGGCATTCCCCGGCCTGAGATTTGCGCTTGACAGAGGTCAATCCGCGGTAGCAACATCTCCGACAATTTCCGAAGTCGCCGAACCTTGACGGGAGTTTGCGCATTGCAAGCAGAACGCGGAACCAGGAGATATTCATATGTCCATCATTGCCACTTTCCTCGAGGCTGGCTCTGCGCGACGTAACTATTTTGTAAGATCGCTCGCACCGATCCTTTCCACCCTAATTTTGATAACGGCGGTGTATCTCGCATGCGTAACTCCCGTCGCCGCGCAAATTGGCGGCCAAGGCTCAGTCACTGGGACCATCACCGATCCCTCCGGCGCAGTCATCCCCGGTGCTTCGGTAACGGCTACCAACAACGCCACCAACGACAAGACCACCCGGACCACCTCGAACAGCGGCACCTTTATTTTGTCGCCGCTCGTCCCTGGCAACTACACCGTTACGGTCAGCGCATCGGGATTTAAAGCGCTCACCGAGCAAAGCGTCACCGTTGATGCCTTGCAGGTCACCAGCCTCAAGCCGATCCTTACGGTCGGCTCGACTTCCGAGACTGTCACCGTTGAAGCCGCCCCGCCTCAACTCGATACGGCGAACGCAACAGTCGGCGCCACAATGGAGAACGAGGAGTACACCTCGCTGCCCCTCCAGATTAACGGCGGCGCCCGCAACCCGACGGCCTTCGTCTACCTCATGCCCGGCGTCGCTCATGGCGGATCCGGCGTACAGACTGGCATCTTCGATGGCACCGGCAGTTCCGGCCGTCTCGACGAGGTCTACATCGATGGCTTTCCGCAGACCAGCATATACGAGCAGGGCGATCCTCGCTACGTTTCAAACACCATCTCTGTTGAGGCAGTTGATCAATTTCAGGTGGTCACCAACAATCCCTCTGCACAGTACCAGGGAGTCGGCCTCGAGAACTATGTCATCAAGTCCGGCACCAACACGTGGCACGGGTCGGTCTTTGATTACTATCGCAACACCAGTCTCGATACGTGGGGCTTCTATTCGAAAGCCGCGATCAACCCCACCGTAGGTCATGCCGTCAAGCCGCAGGAACATCAGAGCGAGTACGGCGTCGCCCTTAACGGGCCCATCTTGCACGATCGGCTATTTTTCATGGGAACTTACGACGGTTTTTACTACCACAAGGACAACAACCCACTCTTCACAACAATCCCCACGTCGCTCATGCGCCAAGGAAACTTCAGCGAGTTACTTCCTGCCGGTTCGACCGTAGCCACCTGCACATACAACGCGGCTACCAATCCGAACCCGCCTGCCGGTTGCATTTACGATCCAACCTCATGCCCAGTTGGAGCGACGGCCTCCGGCACATGTGTGCGAATGCCATTCAGCTTCAATGGCATCGTCAACAACATTAACCCGTCGATGATCGGCAAGACGGAACAGTTCATGCAAAGTTTTCTTCCGATCCCGATCAACTCCAGTACGACCAACAACTACCTCTCGGAGATTCCGAGCTTCACACACCACTGGGACACCACGGATCGCATCGACGCGAGCTTAACCGCCCGCCAACGCCTGTCATTCATCTTTGGTGCGGAGCTTGGCGGCGTATATGGCTACCAATCCAACGGTAGCAACCCCGGGCCGCTGCCTTATACCTCAGGTCAGGGATTCGAGACAAAGAACAAGATTTTCCTCATCGACCACACCGTCACCATCAATCCCAATCTAATTAATCAGTTCAAGTATGGCTTCACGCGCTTCTGGGGGCCCGTATTCAATCCGGACTACCAAAATCCCGGCTACGGTCTGGCAACCAATGGCGGCGTCACCGGCCTTCCTCCAGGTCAGGCATCTTTATCGTTCCCAACGGTCACCTGGGCCGGAGGTACCGTTGCGAATACCCAGTGGAGCGGCGACCAGGACTTCAATGACCTAACCAACTACTTCACGCTGATGGACAACGTACAGTGGGTGCATGGAAAGCATTCCTTCACTTTCGGTGTCGGACATCAGTGGTTGCAGGTGCAGGATCTAAACCCGAACACGATCAGCTCGCCTGTAACCCTTGCCTACAGCAACGCCCAAACCGCGCTGTATATTCCGAAGTCGGGTGGATCGACTCAGAGCTCCGCAACCGGCAATTCCTATGCCGGCTTCCTCCTCGGCCAGGTAAACCAGGGCAGCCTCACGCAGCAAACCTTTACGACTACCGGAGCACGTATGCAGCCCACCTCGGCGTACGCTCAGGACGACGTCGCTCTTACGCCTAATATCACCGTCAATCTCGGCATTCGTTGGGATTACTATCCGCCCTATCGTGAGGTACTCAATCGCTCCAGCTTTTTAAACCCAACTCTTACCAACCCCATTACCGGCAACCTCGGAGCGTTGCAGTTTGCCGGGAACGGCTCGGGTCCCACCTATTGCAATTGCGTAGACCCAATCAATCATTGGTACAAGAATTTCAGCCCTCGCATTGGCATCGCATATGCCTTAAGACCGACTACGGTCATTCGCGCGGGCTATTCACTCAACTACACCCACGGTACAGGACAAAGAAACGCCACTTACAAAGGAACTGGCACCGTTGGCTTCAGCGCGGCGCCCGCGATCACGTCTCTCACTAGCGGTGATCAAGCCTTCAACCTCAACAGCGGGTTCCCCGCCTATCCCACACCACCCACCATCAACGCTGGATACGGCACTGCATTCTCGACTGCGGTCTCAACACCTGCGGTGGGTATGAACTACCCTGATCCCTATCTCGGCAATCGTGCCCCATACGCGGACATGTTCAATGTAGGAATCGAGCAGCAATTCACCAAAAACCTCGCGTTGAAAATCGCTTATGTCGGCACCCAAGGTCACTTCCTGCCGGCTGGGAGCGGTGGTGCACGCGGCATATGGAACAATGAAATCGATCCGAAATATCTGGCGTTGGGCTCGCTCCTTGGAGCTACGGTCACGCCTTCAGTGCTCACGCAGTCCGCTGCTCTCGGCTTCCGACTCTCTCTGCCGTATCCCACGTTTAACGGGACACTGACGCAGATGCTGAAGCCATTCCCGCAATACAACTCCGTCGCTGATACCTACGACAACATCGATAACTCTAATTACAACGCACTGCAAGTTACCCTCAAGCAGCGCGTGTCACACGGTCTGCAGTTCATGGTCAACTTCACGTGGGGGGCAGAGATTGACGACAACGGCACCTTCCGCAGCGGCTATCTATCGACTCGAGTGGAGCGCAGTCGCGGTCTTTCAGATGTTCCTCATGTCGTCAATTCAACCGCAGTCTGGGATCTTCCCTTCGGTGCGAATCGCGATTTCAATCCCGGAAACCGGATCGTACGCGCATTGGTTAGCGGCTACCAGATCTCCGGCATTTACACCGCTAGTTCGGGCATTCCACTCGCAGTCGTTGCCAGCAACTGCGTGGCGCCCGGCCAAAGCCAATGCATGCCTAACTTCAACCCAAGCTACATTGGCACGGCTCGCATCAATGGAAAATACGGAAACGGAGCGTTGGCGACTGGCTCGCCTGCGTACGTGGATATAAACGCCTTCATCGATCCCGGCAACACGGCACGCTATCCGAACTACACCATCGGGAACCTGGCTCGCACCCGTCCTTACGGATTGCGCGGACCAAGCTCCTACGACATAGATCTCAGCCTCAAACGTACGATCGCTGTCCACGAGAAGTACAAGATCTTGCTGGATGTCTCCGCCTATAACCTCACAAATGTAACCATCTTTACCAGCCCGGCCGTAAACACCAGTTCTTCAGGCAACTTTGGTAAGGTTACAGGCCAGGCCAACCAACCGCGCGATATTCAACTGTCGGGGAGATTCAACTTCTGACCGCATTCCATGGCGGATTTTAAGGGGCCGTCCTCCCGCAGTACCTGGGCGACCGGCCCTTTACTTCTACCATCACCTAGCAGATCACTGCTTTAAATCGGAAGGTGGAAGAAGAGGGCCGTCCAAGCATATTTCTGGAAGCGTCTTGCGCCAAGTGCCATTCAAGCGAGCGCTTTGGGGCCAAGCCGCAGACGGGTGCCCATTGCGAAAACTTTCAAGGTACGTGGCAGATATGCTGTTCCTTGGCTCGGCCTCGCTGGTGAGTAAACCCGCCTTTTCGAGCCGCCGCAAAGTTGGGCTTTATAGCCCTACTGATATTCCAGTCTGCGACTTCATGTCGTAGACTGTGCGGCAGTGATCAACGGAGCAAGGGATCCGAGATAGAAGCCCGTGTCGGCACTATCAGTAGCCTGATGGGAACAAGTCACAACAGGATGCCGTAAGATCAGCCTTACGCGTGAATAGACGGCGGAAATTCAGCCTTATTGGGGGTATACCGATTCAGGCTTATGGGATACTGCCTTCCCCAAGTTATTGAAATTTCAATACGCCGAGTTCAGCCTTATGCGTCAACCCACATGCGGGTTGACGCACAAGCCTGAAGTTGGCACGTCGTAGTCGCCCGCCGCGTAAACTTCACCACTGTCTAGCGGCCTTGTGCACGCCGCTGCTCATTGAGTGAGTTGGCGATCTCGAACGCAGCGGCTGCCGAAAACTCTTTCATGTTCGGTTCATCTTTTCTTCATTCTGGCCCCCTAATGTGTCCGATGTGAACTTAACAGCCGCCGTTCGTCCATTGAAAATACAAAACAATTGTTCCTTGGCAAACCGGGGACGGGGCCGCAGGACTTCATTGCCGGTCCTCCCTGGCGCGCCAGTTGCTTGCCGATCCAAGGCTCGAGTAATCCTGGTGGCGTGTCTTTTTGTCGCCACGACCTGTGTGGCTCAGGAGAAAGGAAGAGTAGAGGCTGTTGACCCCAACCTCCCAAATTACCAACCGCAGCCGGTGCCGACACCGCACGGCCACGGGTATGTCATGCCGGACGGATCGATTCGGATTGTTGGGTTCGACGATATGGCGGGAATGGTGGGGAAGTGGGACGAGGAGTTCACCCGCACTCATCCTGGGATTAAGTTCACGCCGATTCTTAACGGAAATGGGACGGCGATTCCGGCCATTACGTACGACATGGCGGCATTCGCTCCGGAGGGTGGAGGCGCGACTCTTCTGGAACTCCTTCCGTATGAGAAGATTTACGGCTCCAAGAAGGATCCGGTGGCTGCGCTGATCATTCGGGTCGGGCATGGCTCCCTGAGCCCTAAGGCGAAGATGAGTCCCCTGGGAATCATCGTCAACAAGAGCAATCCGATTATGTCGCTCACCAAAGAGCAGGTAGCGTCGATCTTTTCGACGGGGAGCGGCAACGGGGACGTTACCAACTGGAGCCAGATTGGGATGCGCGGCAACCTGATGGACAAGCCAATCCATCCGGCGGGTTTGTACTGGGATGCGTATAACCGTCCTGAAGACCCATACATGGGCGAGTACATGATGTATCGGCAGATGGGGGCGTTCCCAGGCTCGGTTTTTTCGCAGAACTATGAGCAGTATCTCCACTACAGCGAAGTGGTAAAGAAAGTTGCGGCGGATCCTCTGTCGATCGGCATCGTTCAGTTGAACAAGGTCGATCCAAGTGTCCGAGTTGTGCCACTGGTGGAGAGCGATGGGCATACTTTGTCAACAGGAAGCGCGCAGGACTTGATTGCGGATCGTTATCCCTACGGGCGTGATCTGTACATCTACATCCGGCGAGAGCCAGGAACGCCATTCGAGCCACTGGTGAAAGAATACATGCGCCTGATCCTTTCGAAAGAGGGACAGGAAGTGGTCGCCCACGACCCTAAAGGGTATCTGCCGTTGAATGCCGAGGATGTGCAGGTGGAACTTAAGAAACTCGACGCTGCACAGACCTGGGCTCCTCGCTCCAAGCAAGGGCCTATGCTCAACTTTCCATTCCCATCCCCCGAGCCCGAAGGCAAGTGACCATGCGAATTGACCCCGCCGAATCTCCCGCGTTCCTTCGTTTCCTGCCTTCTTCGATTGCGTGTGTCGCTATTTTGATGGCTGTAACTGCGTCCGCGCAGAATGACATCACCCAGCGCCCGTACGTCCCGCAGCATGTCACGGTGCCGGCAGACCGTCCCTACACCGTGGCTCCGGATACAGCGTTTGTCGCCGGAAATGACGTTCTAATCCCTCTGTTTACCAAGCTGGACGCGCGCTGGACGGAGGTTGAGCCTAAGGTCAAATTTCAGAAGATCATGATGGGATCGACTCTATCGGTGGAAGGCCTGGTGTCTGAAAAATCGGCATTCGGGCCGATCGGTCGCGGCAACCGAAGGCCGGAGGTGGACCAGTTCGTGCAGAGGTTCGGCTACGAGCCGACCTACTTGAAGATTGGGTATGACAGCAATCCGAATAACAAACTATCGACGGGTATCTGGGTGAACGCCACCAATCCAATCAAGCAGATCACGTTGGCGCAGGCTGCGGCGATCTTCACCACGGGCGGTGCGAGTGGCGACATCACGCACTGGTCGCAACTTGGTGTGGAGGGGGACTGGGGACCAATGCCGCTTCACGCCTATGTTACCCGTGATACGTCGGCGATCCTTGCCATGATTGACGAGATGCGTGACAAGTTCGGAGGGAGGCCCTTTACCCCGCAGACCGAGTGGATGCCTACCGAAGAGAGCGCGATCAATGCGGTAGCACAGGACGCCTTTGGCATGGTGCTGATGGACTATTGGAACAATGTATCCGTGATGAACGGCGTTACTACGTGGAAGCATCTGCCCGACTTTGGTCCGCGGATTAAGTTTGTTCCCATGGTGATTGACGACAAGGGAACACTATCAGACGGAACGATGAATGGTCCGCTGCATCCCATGGCCTCAGCGATCGGGATCAACATCAATAAGGTCCCAGGCAAACCGCTTGACCCCTGGCTGAAAGCGTATTGCGAGTTTCTCCTCTCAAAGGATGTTCAGGACATCCTCGGATCGCCGGAGATGCGCAAGGTTGGCTTTAGGCCACTGCAACTCGGTGAAGCTGCCGAAGAGCTGAAGAAGATCGAATAGAAGACCCGAGCGTGCCGAGCGGACGTAACTAGGTGAGCATTCCCTGGGGCGCCGAGGCACAAGAGAAATCCAAGGCAACGTCAGCGACTGGGAGTTGGATGCGCATTACGTGCCTACTCCTTCGGGGCATATAGCCTTCGATCTTGAAAGGCCAAGCCCCGCACCGCCCGAAACTCTGGATCGCGCTTTGTCTGCTCGGAAGAAACGGTCGAAGACGTGCGGCAAGTTCGCCTGTGGAATTCCGATGCCGGTGTCGCTGATCTCGATGACCGCCACGCCGTTGGAGACGAAGGATTCAAAATTCTCACGAGGCTGCTGGTCGTGAATATTCTTGAGAATCTCTTGCGGGCCTGCCTCCGACGATTTCGGCACAACCCGCGTGAACTACGCGGTTAAGCCTCTGACGCCGAACTTATCTATTACTGAACCCGCAATAAAATTGTGTTCATCCAGCCTCACATTGAGCATTTGCTGCGCTATGATCGCGGTGCATTGTTATCACAGAAGCTTGCTTATGTTCCGACTTCATCGAATCACGGTGTGGGTACATCTCTGCGCAGGACTCATCGCGGCTCCGCTGCTGCTGGTTCTGGGGTTCACGGGGAGCTTTCTGGTATTCGAATATCCTCTAGATCATTTGTTCCACCCGCGCCTAGCGTATGTTGAGCCTACAGC
>JALYIG010000201.1 GCA_030775885.1 Acidobacteriota bacterium
TGGCTGTAGAGCGGGTAGGTATCGGCAACGGTCTGGAAGCGCGCAATCGCAGCGGGATAGTTCGCCGGTGTGCGCGTGGCGTAGAACGAGGCGATATTGGTCTCGCGCGACGCCAGAACTTCCTGCACTTCACGCAGCCGCTGCGAGGCCTGGGGAACCAGCGGAGAGTCGGGGAACTGCTGCAGCATCAGCCGGTATTCCTGTTCCGCGTGCGTGGTGGTGGTGTAGTCGCGGTCCGGCTTGTCCATCTCGCGGAAGTAAATGTCGCCGACGCGCATCTGGGCTTCGGCCGCCTCGGGCGCGTTAGGGAAGAAGGTAATGAAGTCCTTGTACTCCTGCTCGGCCTGGGTTAGCGCCGCAGTGCCGCCTTCTTTGTACCAGCTATCCGCGATAGCCAGCTTGGCGCGCATCATAAACTGCGATTCCGGATAGGTGTTCAGCAAGGTCTGCAGGTCGAGCCGGCCCACGTCGAAGCGGCCATGCTTGATAGCGTCCTCGGCCTTGTCGTAAAGAGCCTTATCGGGAAGCTTCACATCCTGACCCAGCAGAGGGTTGTCCTTCTTCAGCTTCCCTGCGACCTTCTTGGTGTCTTTGGACGCGACAACCTTGTCCTCTTTTTTGTCCGCCTTGCGCGCCTTTACTGGCTTCTGGTTCGAGAGGGAGATGTCGTTGGCCGGCTGAGTGGCGGCTGGCGGGGCTGCCGGCGCCGCCGTGGTGTCCTGCGCGTGCGCGCCCAGCGAAGCCGCCAGAAGCGCGGCGGCAGTGAAGCCGGTGGCCATGGTTGCGCGGAAATTCGAGATGGGAGAGCGAGGCTGGACGCTGAGAGAGTGGGCGCTTGCGGTAGTGCGTTGCATCATGCTGAAGACTCCATCTGCCGCGTGCTGAAATGGCGGGCCGGGACCCCGCTCGGCGAGGCGGGGTCTGGCCATATTCTAACGGTTCCCGTCGATTTTTGCCGAAGCGGGCTGGGTTGTTCTCGCTGAGAACCGCGAGGCGATCCCGTGCGGGTTTCGCATGAGTGATCCTCTTGATCTGTCATATCCCCTCTTGATCTGTCATTCTGAGCCGTAGGCGAAGAATCCCCGCATTTTTTGCGCCACGGTACCCGTCCGGTTACACCGGATAAAGATCTGCGACGCCTACATCTAACTTGCCGCCACGGCCCCGCGTGCGATCCGCAACAGCTCAGCGGCATTCTGTTCCGTGCGGCCCTTTTCGAAAACAGCGGAGCCGGCCACCAGCATCTCCGCTCCTGCTTGGACGACCGACGCAACGGTGTCGTGAGCGACGCCGCCATCCACCTCGATGCGGAAGTTGAGTCCCAGGGCCTCCCGCAACTCGGCGAGATGGGCTATCTTATCCACCGTAAAGGGAATGAATTTCTGCCCGCCGAATCCCGGGTTGACGCTCATCACCAGTACGTAATGCACCATGGGCAAAATCTCGATCAGCGTCTCGACCGGAGTGGCCGGGTTGATCACAACGCCTGGCAGGCAGTTGTTCTCGACGATGTTCTGCAGCGTGCGATGCAGGTGCCGGCAAACCTCCTGCTGGACGGAGATCATGTCAGCGCCGGCCTGCGCGAAGGCTGGGATGAAGGCGTCGGGGTCCTCGATCATCAGGTGGCAATCGAGCGGCAGCTTAGTGATGGGCCGGATCGCCTTTACCATCGGAGGCCCGAAGGTAATGTTCGGGACAAAATGGCCGTCCATCACGTCGACGTGGACAATGGTGCCGCCGCCACGCTCCGCCACAGCAATCTCATCGGCAAGATGCGCAAAGTCAGAAGCAAGAATAGAGAAAGCAAGTTCGATCATTGAGTAAATACCAGCTCTTAGTGTAGTGCGTCGGAGATGAGGTTTATTCGGCGTGACAGCGAGCTGTTTTCCGCGCTGAAGGCGTCGGCCAATTTATCCTGGGGCGTAGGCCAGCTACCGGCACCAGTCTCCCAAAGACTCAAGTCTCTCCTGGGGACCGCGGTCCTGGTCGGGCTGAAGGCCCGAGTTACTCTAGCCTGGGGCGCAGCCCCAGGTGCCTGGCTGCCAAGCATCCTGCGGGCTGAAGGTCCGCGCTATAACTCCAAATGGGTTCTCAGCCTCGACCCCGCGATTACGCCGGGTGCCCATTTTTTGACAGGTCATATCGTCATGAGTGGCCCCCGCCTATCCAGCTCCATTGCAGACACCCGCCGCCCTCTCATCTCATGTGCTCCAGATCACATCCTCTGTCGCGCCTCGGCCAATATACTCAGGTCTAGGGTAGAGACAGAATCCACCAGCCTCAGGCTTGTGTCCCCCAAAAAGCTCCAAAGAAGCCATAACTCCAGCGTTTAGAGGATATTGCAAATCATCTCGTTTGTTATCAGGGTTTTGCGAAACAGCAGAACCGGTAAGTGGTTTGTTTGTAATATTATGCATAAATTTGATACCCAGAGGGGGGTAGGCCATGCAAGAGTGGAACGTCAGGCGTCGCAGGCAGCTAAAAAAGCCCGTCTCGCTTAAGGGCACGGCCTTGAAGGCCCGCGCCAAATGTTAGCGAGGAAAGAATGTGCGACGCTGACTAGCTCAGCCCCTGCACAGCGTGCGGTACATAGGGCTCTTCCAGTGACTTCACCTCGTCCGAAGTCAACTTCAGCCCAACCGCGGCCACCGCATCCTCCAGATGATGCAGCTTCGTCGCGCCCACAATCGGCGACGTGATCGCCGGCTTGGTCAGCAGCCACGCCAGCGCAACCTGCGCCATCGGAACTCCACGAGCCGCGGCCACCTCGCCCACCCGATCGACCACGCGTTTGTCCGCCCCCGCCGTCTTCGAGTAGAGCGTCTTGCCAAACCCATCCGACTCCGACCGCTTCGTCGTCTCCGTCTCCCACGCCCGCGCCAGCTTCCCACGCGCCAGCGGGCTCCACGGAATCACGCCAACCCCTTGATCCAGGCACAGCGGCAGCATCTCGCGCTCTTCTTCGCGATAAATGAGGTTGTAATGCGGCTGCATCGTCACAAACTTCGCCCAGCCATATTTCGCCGACGTATACAGAGCCTTGGAAAACTGCCAGGCCCACATGCTCGACGCGCCGATGTACCGGACTTTCCCAGCCCGTACGGCGTCGTTCAGCGCCTCCAGCGTCTCCTCAATCGGCGTCGTCTTGTCCCACCGGTGAATCTGGTAGAGATCAACATAGTCCGTCTCCAGCCGCCCCAGGCTCTCCTCCAGTTCGAAGAAAATCTCCTTCCGCGAGAGCCCGCCGCCATTCGGCCCATCGCGCATCACACCATTCAGTTTGGTTGCGATCACGACGTCTTCGCGCTTCGTATTCGCCTTCAAAAAGCGCCCCAGCACGCGCTCGCTGTCGCCGGTGGCATACACATTCGCAGTATCGAAAAAGTTGATCCCCGCATCCAACGCCTGTTTGAAGAACGGCGCGCTCTGTGCTTCATCCAAACTCCAGGCATTGCTGCCCGGCCGCAGCGGTTGCCCAGCCGGAGGCACGCCGTACGACATGCACCCGAGGCAAATCCGCGAAACCTTCACCCCAGTCTTGCCCAGATTTACATACTCCATCGCTCGATCCCCCACAACAGATTATCCGGATTGCATGCGCCGCGTCGTCACTGCGACTCGCATAGCTCAAAGCATTTCCGGCACATGGGATCAAAGCAGAGCAGCGGCCCGCACCCGCAGGCCGCCGCCGGTTCATCAAATTATTCTTCGTGCATCAGCTTCTCGCCGTTGGGCCCGACCTGGATCTCGCCCTTCTTCGCGCCCTTCAGCGTTGCAGCCTCATACGCTACCAGCTTGTCCTTCTTCGTCAGCGACTCGACCTTGGTGATCTTCGCTGTCGCCGCCTTTGCAGTCAGTGCACTCTGAACGTTGGCCGGAAGAGAGCTCATCGCGACCTCCTCCTCAACCTCCAGCAGAGTCCCATCTTTGGCAATCGCAATGTCCTTGGTGTGGCCGTTGTACATCATCTCGACTTCGTACTGGAAAACTCCGCCCTCCGTCTCTGAGCCGATGTCCTTGATGGTCGCTCCCTCGGACTGCGCCTTGACCGTCTTTTCAACAGCTGGCGGCAGCGCCGATCTCGCTATCTTCTTGTCGGCCGCAACCGCAACGGCTGTTACGCACAACGCTACCGTCAAACACTTCACCGAAAACGCCACTCCCTTTACTGCCGCATGACTATGCATCTTCATATTGGTTCTCCTTGACATCGTCTAGCGCGTGTCGCCACGCTCGACACCCATCTTCGAGCCTCCACCATTAAGGGCCGCTGAACCTACTTCAAAAAAACAGCTCTCCACTGACCACTAACACCGGTTTCTAAGCCTCCATCGCACCCGAGTACACGGCCATCCCGGCGACCGCATCCACCCCCATCGCATCCAGCGCATCCACTTCCGCCCGCTCCTTGATACCGCCTGCCACGATCAACTGCTTCGCCGTGCATGCGCGTAGCACCGCGGCGACGTCCAGCGGAAATCCCTGCATCGTGCCCTCGGTATCCACATGGGTGTACAGAAACGCAGCGCACGAATCCTCCAGCCACGTCACTGCCTCCTCCGGCGTCAGGTCCACCGAGTCCTTCCACCCTTTGACCGCGACGCGTCCGCCCTTCGTATCCACCGAGAAGCACAGCGCCTCCTCACCCAGCACGCGCTTCAACTCCTCGGCAAATTCCAGCCGAATCACCTTGTGCCGCCGTGCTTTTGCGCCAGCCCCCAAAACCCCGGGTGCCCCATCTACCGCGGTCGTTTGCGATCCGGGGTCCCCGGCGAGCGATCTTGGCTCGCTGGGGTGGGTTGAGTGGGAAGGTTGAATCTCAGCCACCCCGAACAAGCTCGATCCATAGATCACCCGCTTGGCCCCGGCGTCCAACAGCGCGCGCCCATCCTCCGCCGTCTTCAGCCCGCCGCCGACCTGGCACGGCAACCGTCCGCAGATCATCTCGATCAGCGCGCGATTCTCACCCTGCCGCATCGCCGCATCCAGATCGATCAACTGGACGAGAGGATAGGCGGAGAACCGCTCGATCCAGTACTCAAAATCATCGAAGGCCAGTTTCAGCTTCTCGCCCTGAACGAGCTGCACAATCCGCCCGCCCATCAAATCAATGGATGGAATCAACATGCTGTTATTGTCTCAGCATGGCTGACACACTGCAGATT
>JALYIG010000202.1 GCA_030775885.1 Acidobacteriota bacterium
ACATGATTGAGATCTTCGAACTGAAGCTGCAGGTGGACGATCCGGGCGGCGCGATCAGCGTGCATGCAGGCGCGGGAATCTGGGGACTGCTTGCAGTCGGCCTCTTCGGGCACTTCGCCGACGGCACGCGCGGCGGGCATGTGCTGGCGCAAATGGTAGGGATTGCGGCGTTGCTCGGATTTATGCTGCCTCTGTTGTACGGCGGCAATCTGCTGCTGAACCGCTTCGCACCTTATCGCGTGGACAACGACGGCGACTGGCAGGGCATGGACATCCGCGAACTCGGCGCAGGAGCGTACCCGGAATTTGTGGTGCACGCCGACGAGTTTGTGCCCCGCTAATTGACGTCCGTGACTCGAAGAAACCCCTCATCCGTGCCGTAAGTCGCATCACTGGAACGCGGCTTCAGCCGCTGAGGGCAAATCCCAAGGCATCAACGAGTTTTGGGTTGCCTAAAGCTACAAACAAAAACCGCCGCCGCTGAATGTTGCATCAGCGACGGCGGCCATGTTCGATCCCGAATCTAGTAGCGGTAGTGATCAGCCTTGTAAGGCCCTTCCACCGGCACGCTCAAGTAATCCGCCTGCCTCTTCGAAAGCGTAGTCAACTTCACCCCGATCTTTTCGAGATGCAGCCGCGCCACTTCCTCATCCAGCTTCTTCGGCAGGATATAAATTCCCACCTTGTACGTGTCCTTGTTCTTCCACAGATCAAGCTGCGCCAGCGTCTGGTTTGCAAAGCTCGCCGACATCACGAAACTCGGATGCCCCGTCGCGCAACCCAGGTTCACCAGGCGACCCTCGGCCAGCACAAAAATGCTGTTGCCGCTTTCGAAGGTGTACTTGTCCACCTGCGGTTTGATGTTCAGCTTCTTCACGCCCTTCAGCGCGTTCAGCGGCTCCATCTGGATCTCGTTGTCGAAGTGGCCGATGTTGCACACAATCGCCTGATCCTTCATCAGCTTCATGTGCTCAACCGTGATAATGTCCACGTTGCCCGTGCAGGTTACGTAGATGTCGCCACGCCCAAGAGTCTCCTCGAGCGTCGTCACTTCGTAGCCTTCGATTGCCGCTTGCAGCGCATTGATCGGGTCGATCTCCGTGACCACCACACGCGCTCCAAGTCCACGCAGAGAAGCCGCAGAGCCCTTGCCCACATCGCCAAATCCACAGACCACCGCAACCTTGCCCGCAATCATCACATCGGTCGCGCGCTTGATGCCGTCTACCAGTGACTCGCGGCAGCCATACAAATTGTCGAACTTCGATTTTGTAACAGAATCGTTTACGTTGATCGCCGGCACCAGCAACGTACCCTTCTCAAACATCTTGTACAGGCGATGAACGCCGGTAGTCGTCTCTTCCGACACTCCGCGCCATTCCTTCGCCACATCAGTCCAACGCTTCGGATGCTCCGCATGAACCTTCTTCAGCAACGCCTTGATGACATCTTCTTCGTGCGAACCGGACTTCGAATCAATCCACTTGTCGCCGTGCTCCAGCTCATAGCCTTTGTGGATCAGCAAGGTCACATCGCCGCCGTCGTCGATCACCAATTGCGGACCAAGGAACCCGCCTTTGCCATCAGGGAAATTCAACGACTGGTTTGTGCACCACCAGAACTCTTCAAGGGACTCGCCTTTCCACGCAAATACAGGAACGCCCGCCGCCGCGATTGCCGCCGCTGCATGGTCCTGAGTCGAGAAAATATTGCAGCTCGCCCAACGTACATTGGCGCCCAGCGCGACCATGGTCTCAATCAGCACCGCAGTCTGAATCGTCATGTGCAACGATCCGGTAACGCGCACACCAGCCAGCGGCTTACCTGCGGCATATTTGTTGCGAATCGACATCAGCCCCGGCATCTCCTGCTCGGCAATGTCAATCTCTTTGCGCCCAAACTCTGCCAGGCCAATGTCCGCGACCTTGTACTCCGCCGCTATGCTCAAAGTTGCCTTATCGATCGTTGCCGTCGCCATGCAATCACCTCGTTTAATTTTTGTCATTCCCGAAGGGAATCTGCTTTAGTCTCTGTGGTCCCGAAGGGCCAGCGAGCCATTCTTCTCCAGACCGATTGTTCCTATTCAGAATACCATCGCAAGCCCAATATCCAAGGCTTTGTATGCAGGCGGTAAACAATAGCAGTAAGCGGTGTTTATGCCACAGCGAGCGGGGATTCAATTGTCTCGGCTGACCAACCGACGACCGCCTGCGCTCTTGCATAAGTTCGGTAGGGTCAACAAATAGCGGCCCACCAATCCTCCCCTGCGCAGGCGGACGGTGGGCCAAAAGGATGCACGTAAGTACCTATTGATTGAAGTCGAAAAGGTCGATCAGGTCGCCAATGGCAGGACTGTTCGTGGGGACGTAGGGGTTGGCGCCATGCTGTTTTGGGTTGGGCAGGTTATCGCGGCTACGGTCCGTAAGCGGCTTTAGTTTCCAGTTATGCTCGATGAATTTGAGGATCGAGACGTGGTCGTTGTACTGATGCGAGATGTGGCCGGGTTTGGTGAAATGCGAAACTACGAGCATCGGGATCCTGGTTCCGTCGCCAAAGAAGTCGACGGGCTGCACGTATCCAGAGTCGTAGTATCCCCCGCCTTCGTCGAACGTGACGAGGATGGCGGTATCAGCCCAAACCTTCGGGTTCGCGTTAACCATGTCGACGATCTTCTTGGTGAAGCCCTCAAAGAGGTCGAGCTTGGAGGACGCAGGGTGACCATCGACAAGGCCGCTGGGCTTGACGAAGGAAACGGCGGGAAGAGTGTTGTTGGTGATGTCGTTGTACAGGTCGGCAGTATCCTGCAAATGCGCCGCTACCAGTGCGGGGTTGGTCATGATGTGGCTGGAGTATTGGAAGAAGTTGCAGATGTTGCAGTAGACGTTGATCGGATTCTGGTAGTAAGGGTCGGCCTTCGCGCGGTTCCAATCGTCGCCGTAATACTTGAAGGAAATGTTTTTCTCCAGCAGCGCGTCGCCAATGTTACGGACGCTTGAAGGCGGAACGGTGAAGACCGTATTCTTCGGGTTGGCGTCGGTGTAGGCGTTCGCGCCGTTGGGGAAGTAGCCGGGGTTGTAGTTGTTGAGCAGGTAGTAGTGGTCGGGAGCGCACTTCGGGTCCACTTCGTAGGGAAGCGAGCCGAGGTAGCGTAAAACCGAGTGGACTCCAGGGGCGTCGGAGTCGGAGCAATTGCTGTAGCTGCCGCCGCCCGATGAAGGCTTACCCGCAGAGCCCGCGCCATATCCGTCTTCAATGTAGTAGTTATTGGTGCCAGGCATCGCGTTCGGGTTTTCGATCTCGCTGACGACTCCCGCATTCACGGTGCCGGCGGCAACGAGCTTGTGCTCCGGTGGCGTGGCGGGGTTGCCGTCGGCGTTGGTGAAGAAGATGGCGTCGCCGGTGCCTATCATGATGTGGTTGGCGCCGGTGCCGCCCATAACCGCCTGGTGGTAGTTGTCACTCATCGCGTAGTGGTCGGCGAGCGATTTGAGGTACGGCGCGTCGCCTTGCTGGACGTTGTAGAAGCCCATGGAGTTGCCACCCTCGCCCTGGGTCTGCTCGGTGAACGGGACCGGCCGCGGCGCGCCGTTGGTGTCGGAGCCGGCGGTGATCCCGACCCAGGGAAAAAGGTCAGCCTTGCAGCCACTGGAGTTCCACTCGTCGGAGTAGTTAATGTTGCAGTCGAGCTGCTGCCACATCTGGTAGAAGCGGTGAACGGGACTGGCGGCATACGCGTCGTACGGAATGCCGGGCGTGAGTTGAAACGGCCCGTCAGGCAGGCTGTTCAGGTTGGGGATCCGAGTGTCGGGCACGCCCGAGGCGAGACCGGTTCCTCCGCTGGTGGTGTAGGTGTAGTACTGAAGATCGGGGAGGCCGTTCTCGACAAACTGCGCGAGGGGCACGCTGGAGAGGAAGGGGACGGTGGGGCCACCGGCCAGTGGCGTCGGCAGATGCGGGTAGACGGACTTCTCCATCGGACTGACCTGGTAGTTGTCGGCGTGGTCATCTTCGGCAGAGTTCTGGCGTGCGAGCGAGAAGTTGACACCGGGTGTGCCGTCGGCCTCAATGATTTTCTTAGAGAGGAGGTTGTCAACCTTCTCGCCTTTAATCGGCTTGTAGGTCGCGAAGATGTGATCGAAGGTACGGTTTTCCCCGATGATAACGATGACGTGCTTGATGGGAGTTCTGGTTCCTCCGTTATCGTCCTTATCTTTATCGTTGTCATTGGCTTGCGCGAGCGCAGGGAATCCTGCGAACACTTGCAGGGCAACCAGAAGGGTCGCGCTGCAGCGGAATGCAATGCTGCGGGAACAGCGGTGCTGAGACATGAGACGGCCTCAAATTGGAGTGTGCGAACGCTCGCAGTAGGTGCGGGCAGGACGAGGTTAGCTCGAAAAGACATGGCTGAAGTTACCGTGCTGTCAAAATGCAAGGCTGCCTGCTAATACCGGAAAGGGTTGTCCGGTTCACGGAAAAATGACCGAAACGCAACACGCGACCAAAAGGTTTTGACAGGCGACATTTACGCGATGTCCTCAAGGCCAAAGATTCTCTTATAGCCGATCATTTCTTTGACTTGGACGCGGTAGCTCGCGTCTTGGAAACTGGCTGCAGAGGACACCACCATGATCCAGACACTGCCTCCGCCAACCGGAGATACTAAGCCCGATCCAGGATCGCACCGCGACAGACCGGACGAGGACACGCGCTCGCGCCACCTTGTCAGACAGGCATCAGCGGAGGGAGCCCATAGCGATGCAGCAGCCAAAAAGGCTATGAACGCGAAAGTCATCTTCTTTCTTGGATTGCTGCTTGCGGCCAGCGGACTGGTTTCAACACCAGTCGCTTTGATCGGCGGCATCGTGTACGGCTTCACCGTAGAACATCCATTGCGACGCGAGGCGAGTGCGCTGGCGAAGTTGCTCCTCCAGGCTTCAGTCGTACTGCTCGGTTTCGGGATGAACCTCGAACAAGTGATCCGCATCGGCAAATCTGGCTTCCTGTACTCGAAGCGCTGGTTGCGGGAAAGATCCAACTCGCCCTCATCGAAGGCCCCGAACGCAGGAAAGACCTCCACATCGAACCGTTCATGGAAGATCACATGGTGCTCGTCGTGCCGGCAAGCCACGACTGGGCAGGACAGGAGGTCACGCCTGCCATGATCAGCGAAGAGCCCTTATTGATGCGTGAGCACGGTTCAGGCTCGCGTCGCGTAGTGGAACAGGCCCTCGCGGCAAATGGCATGAAAGCCAAAGACCTTTACATCAGCATGCAATTCGACTCAACCGAAGGTCTATTGACTGCGGTGGAGGCCGGACTTGGGGTGACCTTTGTTTCCAGTTGGTCGGTGCGCAACCAACTCGCCCTCGGCACGCTGAAGCTCGCCTACGCGAAAGACCTGAAACTATCCAGATCGTTTTCGCTAGCGCTTCCATCCGGGCCTCAGCCCGCAGGCAATGTTGGAGCCTTTCGCGCCCTGTTGTTATCCCACACGTTTGAGTCGGAGCCTCGCTCGAAGAGGCGACCCAACACTCTGCGGAGCCGCCAATAGCACGCCCGGGTGGCAGACCATCACTGCATCCCGCCATCAGCATGTCGGTCCGGCGAAGCTGAAGCCGGCAGCAGCAACGGCGGCGACACTCCGTCGCAGACAACATCAACAGCCCGGCGAAGTAATCTGGTAATTGATGCTCTCGTACTGCGACGTAGCCCTTCCCGTCCCGCTCGACCAGACCTTCA
>JALYIG010000203.1 GCA_030775885.1 Acidobacteriota bacterium
CAAAAGGCAACCACATCGCCCGGCAGCCAAGCAATAGGGAAGAAGGCGAAGGCCGAAAAGCCGCCTACGAAGACCGGAATGAAGTAATAACGCAGTGTGGGTCGATGACTCAGCAATGAAAAGCTTACCTGTCCTGCCTTTTCGGCAGGACAGTTTGGCTTCACTTCTCAAGTCGGGGTTCGGGAACCGGCCTAGAGGAACTTCGAGTAAACGATGGACTCGTCGCGACTGGCCGCTCGAATCATTACTCAGCTGGGATGGCGCTCCTGGTATCTATCTACATCGGCGACACAAATCGCATCTAATCATCTGAATCCCATGTACCTCGCACGCAAAACAGACCATGATGAGCCCGCTATGCTGACCGTCGAAGGTCAGCAGGTGACCGTCACGCACCCGCGAAAGCTCTACTTCAGCGGCCAAACCAACCTGAGCAAGCTGGACCTAGCGAACTACTACCTTGCCGTCGCCTCCGGGGCGCTTGCTGGCATCCGCGACCGTCCCATCGTGCTCAAGCGATTCGTCAACGGTGCATTCCTTGCCGGCTCCCAGCCCGAGCCCTTCTATCAGAAGCGCGCGCCCTCGGGTCTGCCATCGTTTCTCCGAACGGTCGCCCTCAGCTTTCCGTCAGGCCGCACCGCTGAAGAGCTCGTTGTCGACACCGCGCCTGGACTCGCCTGGATCGCCAACCTCGGCTGCATCGAGCTTCATCCCCATGCCGTTCGAGCGTCTGACCTCGACCATCCCGACGAGCTGCGTATCGACCTCGATCCCAATCCCGGTGTGACCTTCGCAGACGTCCGCAGCGTTGCCCTCGAGGTCCGCGAGGTCCTCATCGCTGCCAGCCTCGTACCCTTCATCAAGACGTCCGGCTCCCGGGGCATGCACATCAACGTCCGCATCCACCCCAACTGGAGCTTCACCGAGGTACGCCGCGCCGCGCTCGCGCTCGCCCGCGAAGTCGAGCGCCGCATCCCCGCACTCGCCAGCTCCAAGTGGTGGAAGGAGGAGCGCCATGGCGTCTTCCTCGACTACAACCAGAACGCCAAAGACCGCACCACCGCTTCCGCCTATTCTGTTCGCCCGCTGCCCGACGCCCGCGTCTCCGCTCCCATCACTTGGGACGAAGTGCCCGCCTGCGACCCCGCCGACTTCACCGTCCTCACGTTGTCCGCTCGGTTCGCCTCCATCGGCGACCCACATTCGGGGATGGATGAAAGCGCAGGGTCCCTTGAACCCTTGCTCGAACTTGCCGCTCGCGACGAAGCCTCGGGCATCGCCGACGCCCCCTGGCCCCCTCACTTCGCCAAGCAATCCGGCGAGTCTAAACGCGTCGCTCCCTCCCGCGCCAAAAAAGCATTCACCGACCAGTTAGGCGAAGGCTTCGGCACCAAACGCTTCCGAAAACGCGCAGCCGCCGACACTGCTCCATCCTCAGACCCGAGTGAGCCATCGAAGGTCCGCTTGGGGGCGCTCGAGCCAGAACCGGCATCTCCGCCAAAACCCCGAAAAGCCCGGATTCCAAAATCGCCACTCATCACCATTTCTCAAAGCCCGGATAAGACGGCGGCCGCGGCTGGCCTCGCACGCTGGCGCGCTGCGAATCCCGAAGCCTCATCCCACCTTGCACCCGACGATATACTCACCGACCGCATGCGCGGCGCCTCAACCATCTGGTATCGCATCCGAGTTAACTTGCGCAACGTCCCCGAGTCTGAGCGTCCGCTGCAGCAAACCCCTGACCCCGACGACGACCCCACCCGCACATGGCGCGAGGCCGGGTCATAAGCCGTATCGCTCAACGCCCCCGCGGAAAGATCTCCATCAATTCTTGCGGAGCCACCACCTCAAGCTGCGCATACGTGCAATCCTGGGGCGGCTTATCCAGCCTCCACCGCCGAAACTGCGCCATATGCCGAAAGCGATCGCCCTGCATATGCTCGTACGCCACCTCCAGCACAAGCTCCGGCCGCAGCACCTCCCAGCTCAGGTCCTTGCCCGCTGACCAGCGGCTCTGCCCGCCCGGCATCCTTCCCTCCGTCGGACCTTCCGCCCATCCCGCCCAAGGATGTGCTTCCAGCGCCCTCTCGCGATACGGTGCAAGAAACTTCACTAGCTCCTTCCGCCTCTCCATCGGGAAGCTCGCGCACACTCCCACATGCTGTAGCGCGCCGCGTGCGTCATACAGTCCCAGCAAGAGTGACCCCACTGCCGTCCCCTTCATATCCTTGTGCCAGCGAAATCCCGCCACCACGCAGTCGCAGTCGCGCTCATGCTTAACCTTCAGCATGGTGCGCTTGTCCGGCGTATACACTCCCGCCGCGGCCTTGGCCATAACGCCGTCCAGCCCCGCGCCCTCGAACCGCTGGAACCAGTCTGCTGCAACGTCGCGATCCCGAGTCGCCGGAGTCACATGGATCGGAGGCTTCGTCTCACGCAGTATCTGCTCCAGCCGCTTCCGCCGTTCGGCGAACGGCACGCCACGCAGATCGTCATCACCCTCGCATAGCAGATCAAAGAAGACCACAGATGCCGGCATCTGCTCCGCCAGCATCTTCACCCGCGACGCCGCCGGATGAATCCGTAGTTGCAGTGCATCGAAATCCAGCCCGCGGGGTCCGGCGATCACAATTTCACCATCCAGTACGCACCGCTCCGGCAGCCCCCGCAGGAGTGTTTCCACCACCTCCGGAAAGTACCGGTTCAGCGGCTTCGAGTCGCGGCTCTGAATCCAAATCTCATCGCCCGAACGGAACACCACCGCCCGAAACCCGTCCCACTTCGGCTCAAAAATCCACGCCTCGCCCGCGGGAATCTTGTCCACGCGCTTGGCAAGCATAGGCAACACCGGCGGAGGCACCACAAGCTCCATCCAACCCATCCTATGACATCTTTCGCCTGTGACAGATGAATCTACGGACAGCTCAAAGGCAAGATTACAGAAGCATCCATACCAGGGTCGCCCCGATGATAACCAGAATTGCATTTTCGTGCTGCAGCGCCTGCCAGACAACTAACGCATCGAGGCCTGAACCAAGGGAAATACCTTCGAGTCGCTGATTCAGGTTGATCGCCTCGCTTTCGGACATACCGCAACGATGTCAATTGCCATGCGGCTTTTTCATTATCCGACATAGTTTGATGCTCCGTAGCATCTCGATAGGCGGCGGGTGCTTCTGAAGTATCCTGGGTCTACGGCACGCGCCCTGACGATGCGACCCACAAGACCGGGCGAAAGCCGAACGAGGCATACGATTGCGATGAGACTGTGTTCGACTGGGTTTGGGCCCCGATCATCGCGAATCTCCCTTCCACAGTGCGTTTTCGAAATATCGATCGGAATATAAACAGCCCATAAACTCAACTTTCCTAGCTGAGCCAAAATGAAAATTCATTTTGTTTACATGTGTTCTTCATTCAAGCTGGCAAGTATGACTACTGGTTGATAGTCACGTGGATTGCACCGCGGCCACGCTATCTCGGGAGGTCGATGCACGCTGGTCAAAATGGTTCGAGCTGTCTGCGTCGAGCGCGTATCCTCTCCGTCTGTTGTGTGTTGTTTGCTCTTGCTGTCACGCCGGTAGTTGGACAGGCCTCATCGGCCCCAGGCGAGCTGAGCGGTGGCGGACGTACCGCACTCAGTCCGGAGCAACGGACCCTCGATGGGCTGCCACACTATCGGCCCAAAGAACAAGTCTCGGGGACGATCCGGCTGTGGGGGCATGGAGCGCCGGTTCTCGACTTCATGGGAATGCTGGTGAAGTCATGGGAAACAGGATTCCAGAAGTTTCAACCCAACGTGCAGTTCGAGTACGACATGTATGGGACCGCCTCGGCGATGGGTGCTCTCTACGCCGGCAAGGGCGACATTTCCATTCTCGGACAGGAGATATATCCGTTCGAGACGATTGCGTTTGAGCAGATGAAGCACTACCCTCCCCTGGAAATCGAAATTGCCACGGGCAGCGTTAACGTACGGAACTTTGATTTCGCCATTGGGGTCTTCGTCAACAACAAAAATCCCTTTTCGCGGATGACGATCGATCAGATAAACAAGGTCTTCGCGTGGCATGAGGGCGGGAAAACAGCCAACACTGAAACCTGGGGCCAGCTGGGCCTCAAAGGTGAGTGGGCGGACAAACCAATCCATCTGTATGGGTGGAACGAGAGCGATATCTTCTCAACCTTCGTTGAGCGGGCTGCGCTGAATGGCAGCCATCAGTGGCGCTGTGGGATGAAGCAATACGCCCATATCCACCAGCCAGACGGAACTATCTATGACAGTGGTCAGCAAATCCTCGATGACTTGTCGACTGACCCTTACGGAATGGCGCTGTCAAACGTTCGTTATCTGAATGACCGCGATGCAGTTAAGCCACTGGCACTGGCTCGCACATTGGCTGGCCCTTACTACGATGCAACCAAAGAGACATTGATTGATCGAAAGTATCCGCTTGGACGCATCATTCCGGCTGAGATCGATCGCGTACCAGGACAACCCGTTGACCCAAAGGTAAGGGAATTTCTGCGTTACATTCTCAGCCGTGAGGGCCAGGAGGATATTGTGCGCAACGGCAAGTACCTCCCAATGCAACCAGCAGCCGCAAAACGGGAGTTGGAGAAGTTGAATTGACGCGCCACCCGTCAAAGCTGGGAATGACGGTTGCAGGACTTGCGCTGGCGCTATGCGGTAATGGCGCTGCACAGCCGACGGCACTGCCAGCCTACTCGCCTGGGGCCATAACCGGCGGAGTAATCCGCAGCTGGGGTGACCGCGCGATGCGCCCCACAATGACGGCGTGGGAACAGGCCTTTCGCAAGTATCATCCGGAGATATCCTTTCAATGGGCACCGCTACCAGCATGGCAGGCATCATCACAAATTCCTCCGATCTTTCGTTGATGGGGAGGTCGGCGAGCGTCAACGAAATCATTGGTTTCGAATGGGTCTTCCGCGTGAAGCCCCTTGGCATCCAGGTGATGAACGGCGGTTTGCAAGCGGAAGGAAGCTCGCCTGCGCTCGCGGTCTTTGTCTCGCATGACAACCCTTTACAGCAGATAGGCATGGCTCAACTCGCTGCGATGCTTGGCTGCCCCGTCGATTCGAAGCAACCAGTAACCTGGGCTGTGGCGGGAGTTACGGGCAAATGGGCAAGCAGGCCAGTGCATGTCTATCTTTACGACGATCAAACCGGGACAGGCGGGTTCCTGCAGCGTGCAATTCAGGGCTCGAAGGACTGCTGGAACTGGGATATCGTTCGTGAGTTCAGGGACAGAATGCACGATAAGAATCTCCCAAGTCCAGCGGCGCAGCAGATCGTCGACGCTCTAAGGCGCGATCCGGACGGGCTCGCCGTTGCAACCCTTGCCTATGCCAACCCGAAAGTAAAGGCTCTGCCTGTTGCGGGTTCCGGGCCGGCCGTATCTCTTACCGCAGCGACCGTTACCGACGGCACTTATCCGCTTGGGCGGGGAGTCTACATCTACATCAACCGCGCCGCGGACAAGCCCGTCGATCAAAATATCCGGGAGTTTCTGCGCTTCATTCTAAGCGACGAGGGACAGGAGTTGGTGGGACGGCAGGGGGACTTCCTTCGGCTGAATGCTGTGGTTGCCGCGGAGCAGCGGCGGAAGCTTGAATGAACGATCTCTCATCTCCAATTCCTGAGTCATTCATCTGCATCGCCGATGCTTACCCCGGTTGGATTTTTTGTCATAGCTACCCCCTGAACACAGAGGTATTCGGGATGGAACGATTTCGCAGACTCGCCACGATGGCAACCTTCGCGGTGTTAATTGCAATGTCTGGTCACGCCCAGATGAGCGATCAATACCAACCCAATGCGGAGTCGAAGAAATACCCGGAAGGCTCTGCGCTGGAACGCAAGGCCCGCATGCACGCGATTGCCACAAATCCGGCGTATACTCGCAAATTTGACCTGAGTGCCCTGCCTGACTACGTGCCGCAGGACAAGCCGGTCGGCACGCTCCGGGTGTGCGGCAACAACTACCTCGGGGACTCGCCGCTAGGCGGCTGGTGGAAGGATGCTTTCAACAAGTTCCAACCCGGCATCACTGTGGAATACGATCTGGAGACCGCTGCAGACGCCATTCCCTGCCTCTATCTCGGGAAGGCGGACATTGCCGTCACCCACGAACCCAGCTTCTATGACTACCTGTCTTATCAGCGGTTGAAAGGCAACGCGCCGACCGGGATCACCATTCTCACGGGCTCGTACGATGTTGTCGGGTGGCAGAACAACATGGTCATGGTGGTGAACAAGGCGAATCCGCTGACCAGGGTGAGCATGCCCCAACTCGACGGCATCTTCGGTTCGCAACGTGCCGGCGGGTGGGTGCGCACTGCGTGGCATCCGGAGTTCGCGCGCGGGGCGGACAAGAATATTCGCCATTGGGGACAGCTCGGGCTGACCGGCGACTGGGCCGACAAGCCAATCAACACTTACGGCTATAGCCTCCGTTATGCAACTGCGCTGGAGTTTTCCGATAAGGTGATGCACTCCAGCGACAAGTGGAACGAAAACCTGCTCGGCTTTGGCAACTACGCCAAGGCTGACGGCAAGACGTACCTCGAAGGCGACCAGATCGTCGACCACGTGCGCGATGACCCGAACGGAATTGGCTTCGTTCGTTATCACCCTAACTTCCCTTCGGATGTGAAAATTCTCGATCTTGGAGCGACTGACGCGGGCCCGTTTGTTCACTACTCGATGGACACATTGCAGAACCATAGCTACCCGCTTTGGGGTGGACAGTCGTTCTGGATTAACCTCGTGCGGGGTAAGCCGGTAGATCCCAAGGTCCGTGAATTCATCCGCTTCGTGCTGAGCAAGCAAGGACAAGAACTTCTGGAGAAGGACGGCAAGTATCTGCCGCTCGACGCCGCGACGGTACAGGAAGGCTTGAAGAAGCTACAGTAATCGCGTATGGGAGACTGATGAGCGCCAGGGATTCGATTTCTACGATGGGCATGCTGGCGCTGCTTGCGGGTGCGGCTGTTGCTCAGGGCTTCGATTCCATGCCTGAGTACAAGCCGCAGCAGCAGGTTTCGGGAGTGATCCGCGTCGCTGGCGACTATCACGAGAAGGCGATGCTGACGAACTGGGAGCAGGACTTTCGCAAGTATCAGCCAAACATAGTTTTTCGCGACAACCTCACCAGCACGGTGCACGGGATCCCGGCGCTTGTCTTCGAGGTCGCCGATCTTGGATTGCTCGGCCGCGAAATCGCCCCCCTGGAAGACCTTTCGTTCCGCCGAATGTTCAAGTACGAGCCGCTTGAGATCGTGACCGCCACGGGTAGCTTCGACACGCAATACGAAGCTTTTGCGATTGGAGTCTTCGTCAACAAGGACAACCCGCTTTCGCAGATTACGCTGCCACAACTTGCAGCGATCTTTGGCTGCGGGCCGGGTAGGAACACTCGGACTTGGGGCCAACTGGGCCTTACCGGCGAATGGGCGGACAAGCCGATCCACGTCCTTGGATATCCGACCGGAAATAACATCGCTGCGTTCTTCGAGCTAAGAGTGCTGCAATCGCCTCCAAGCGGAGGTCCGACACTGCCAAATGGAGCACGGTGGAACTGCGACTTGAAGGAGTACTCCAATACCTACGACGCGAACGACAAGCCGGTGACCTCGTCAGACGCTTTTATGATGCAGGACCTGGGCAAGGACAAGTATGCGATCGCCTACAGCGGCATTCACGAGAAGACAGCTCAGGTGAAGACCCTGGCGCTCGCGTCGAGGGATGGCGCGCCCTACGTTTCCTTCACATTGGAGACGATTGCCCACCGCACCTATCCGCTGGGCCGATCGATGTACATGTATCTCAATAGGGCGCCTGGGAAACCCCTCGATCCGAAGATCGCAGAGTTTCTGCGATTCATCCTGAGCCGCCAAGGTCAGGATGCGGTGGCAAAGCAGAATGTCTTCCTGCCGCTGACGCCGGGCGCCGTGAATGAGCAGTTGAAGAAGCTCGAGTAGGTCGGTTGGGCTTCGCTTTTGAGGATGGATGATGTACTTTCGTGGGGTTTTCCGGAACCCGGTGCTTCTTTTAGCGGCCGTCTCGTGCGCTCCCGCGCAGGTGGACAGGGTCAGCTACGAGAGCCAGGTTGTCGCCTCCTATCCGCATTACGTTCCTCAGCAGCAGGTGAGCGGCGTTATTCGCGTCTCGGGACATGGCAGCGCAAGCAATCCGTGGATGCGCCAGTTGCTCACGGCGTGGGAGAAGGACCTAGAGCGATTCCAGCCCGGAATCAAATTGGAGTATCGAATGTACGGAACGTCGTCGGCCATTCCTGCTCTATTCAACGGTGTGGCCGACATCGCTATTCTTGGCGAGGAGATTGATCCTGTCGCTGTACGCACATTCGAACGCGTGAAGCATCACCCTCCGCTCGGCATCGACGTGTTCACTGGCAGCGTCGACATCCGTAACATCGACTACGCCCAGATGTTTTTCGTGAACAAGGACAACCCGCTGGCTAGACTTTCACTGACGGAACTTGACGGCATCTTCGGGACGGAGCATCGACGCGGCAGCACAAATATCCGTACGTGGGGCGAGCTTGGTTTAACCGGCGAATGGGCGGACAAACCTATTACTCCCTATGGGTGGCGAATTGACGATAGCTTCGGAATTTTCCTCCAGCAGTACTTGATGGAAGGCAGCCACCGGTGGAACTGCGATCTTCACGAATACTCCCACATCTACCGAGCCGACGGCACAATTTACGACCATGGCCAGCAGATCCTGGATGCCCTCGCGAAAGACCGCTACGGCATCGCGGTGTCAAACATTCGCTATGCGGGGCCGGACGTGAAGGCCCTGGAGATTGGCGTAACCCCTGCGGGTCCGTTCTATTCGGTTTCGAAGCAAACGCTGATCGACCGCACCTACCCCCTATCGCGTGTAATTCCAGCGGTCATCGATCGGACGCCAGGGATGCCGGTCGATCCGAAGTTGAAGGAATTTCTTCGCTACCTGCTGAGCCGTGAGGGGCAGGAGATCGTTTTGCACGACGGCCGATACCTACCTCTCTCTGCGGCAGCCGCGCAGAAGGAAGTGAGGAAGCTCGATTGAGCCCGCGCAAACGTCTTCGATCACTCGGCACATTGTGTTTCGCCTCGCTTGCAGCTAGTAGTATTCTCGCGCAGGCGACTTCGGCGGCCTTTGAGGCACAGCCGGTCCCCGCGGGGACGCTGCGCATCTGGGGCGATACGTATATGTCGTCCGTTGTGCAGGTGTGGGAGGAGCACTTCCACCGATTCCATCCGGACGTCGTTTTCGAAAACAGGCTGATGGGCACGGATACCGCTATGCCCGGACTCTATGGTGGAATCGCGGACCTTTCGCTGTTTGGGCGGGAGAGCAACGCGACGGAGAACGATGGCTTTGTGCACTCGATGCAGTACAAGCCGCTGCAGCTTCGTCTAATGGCCGGCAGCATGGATGCTCCGGGCAAGAGCTACGCACCGGTGCTGTTTGTGCACGAGGGCAATCCGCTGGCGCGGCTCACGCTGGAGCAGGCGGATGCGCTGTTCGGCTGCGGGCAGCCGGGCGAGGGCGCGCCGGCCAGGACCTGGGGCGATTTGGGGTTGGGCGGCGAGTGGAAGGACAAGCCGATCCATCTTTACACCTTCGACATGGAGTCGGGTACTGGCATTTTCCTCCTGCGTAAACTGCAGGGCGGGAGTAAGAAGATGAATTGGGAGATATTGCGCGAGTTCAGCGACGGGCGGCATGCGGATGGAACCGCATACGACGCTGGAGAGCAGACGATGAATGCGCTCAAGAACGATCCTTACGGGCTGGCAGTTTCGGGGCTGCAATATGCGGACGGCAATGTGAAGCCTCTGGCTTTGGCTGCACGACCGGGCACGCCCTATGTCTACGCTTCGCGGGAGACCGTGGTCGACGGCACTTATTCGTTAGCGCGGATGACATATGCATTCGTCAATCAGACGCCCGGCATGCCAGTTCTTCCACAGGTGAAAGAGTTTCTGCGATTTGTGTATAGCGATGAGGGGCAGAAGTTAGTTATGGACTCTAACGGCTTCTTGCCACTTACGAAGAATGAGGCGGCAAAGCAAGTACTCCTGATGCGTTGAATGTCATACATCGAAGCCGGGTGATCGTTCGAATTGCGGGCTCTACCTCAAATGATCTGCCATATAACGATTGAGCCGCCATCATTGAATTCCGGGTGACGGGCATTGGCTGGTTAGTTGGGTTAGAAGACCAATTTGAGGCCGAACTGAATCTGTCGTTCGAAAGTGGAAGTAGTGGTGAGCTGCTGTGCGTTGGAAGGTGCGCCGGCTACGGCCGGGTTGGTCGACCCTTTGTAGATGACGGAATTGGCACGGGCCGGAACGGAGAAGTTTGGGTGATTGAGGACGTTGAAGGCTTCCGCGCGGAACTCGATTCGAGCCAGTTCGCCGAACTTCGGCACCGCGGTATTTTTGACAGCCGAGATGTCGACTGTGGTAATTCCCGGTCCGTACACGGAGTTACGGCCTTCGTTGCCGAGACGAGGGAAATAGGACCCATTTGGGCCAGCAACCGGCAGCGGATAGGCAAAGCAGTCGCGATTGAGGAACATGTAATCGTTCTTGTGCGCCATTGAGGTTGGGTTACCGTAGCAGCCGGGGCCGACAATGCGATCGGGGAAGGAGAATGTATTGGCGCTGGAGAGGCCGAGCGGATCACCGGAGATGAGCGGTGTAAATGGTAAGCCGGTGGCTACACGAATGATGCCCCCTAGCTGATAGCCGGCGGTGGCGGCATCGAGGAAGGCGTGGCCGGTCTTGAGGCCACGCGGGGAGTAAAGACCATTCACGACAGCGTTCTGGGCGATGTTGAAGTCGGATGGCCCTTTAAATCGGCCGATATAGTTAGGGAATGGAGCAATCAGTGAGTTGGTGTAGTTGGTGCCACCGTTGGAGGAAGAGGATTCATCGAGCGATTTGGCCCAGGTGTAGGAGACGCCGAGTCGGTAATTGTGGCCGGATCCGCGCAGGGCCACGTTGAGGGCGTTGTAAGTGGTGGACTCATTGAACACCGTTGTATCTTCCGCCCCAACGGCGGGGTTCAGTTTGGCGCCGCTGGTGGAGTATGTAGTGCCCTTGGCGGTAACGAGGGGGACAAGTGCAGGCCAAACCATATTTTGAAACGTTGAACTGGCAAGCGGCTCGACAATGTTGCCGTCATTGCTCTTCAAAGGTTGGCGAATGCCGTGAGAGCCTGTGTAGCCGATCTCAAGGCTCAGGCCGCGCGCTAGTTCTTGTTGGATGTTGAAGATGTACTGCTCAAGGTAAGGCCGTCCGGGATTCTGCTGAACATAAGCGACCTTTTTAGTGGGATTGGCGATCGCTATGTTGTACGCGAGTTTTGGATTGCTCGAGTTGGTGGAGTACGCGCCGAAGCTTCCCGTCGATGCGGAGGTGAGATTGGCCGTGCTTCCGAATGGCGCTGTTGAAACCGTGTTCAGAGTGAAGAGGTAGGTGAGAGGCAGCGTGTCATAGACGCCGAAGGCCGCTCGAACAGAGGTCTTGCCCGCACCGAAGGGATCCCATACCACGCCTACGCGAGGGGAGATATTTCGCAGAGAGGGGTTCTGGTAAATCTGATCGACCACGGTAGGCGCTGAATCCGTTGGGTTCAACATGACGCCCAGGTGGCCATATTTTTCGCTAACAGGTGTGATCGGCTCGTAGCGGGCACCGACCGTCAAGGTTAGGTTCTTGCGCATGTGATATGTGTCCATCAAGTATCCACCGAAAACATTCTGGCGAAGATAGATGGGGATGCTGTGGCCAGGAATGTTAGAGGTGAAGCTGGTGGGCGTGTTCGCGATGAAACTTGAGAACGATGCGAATGTGTAGAAGCCGTTGGTAACATTTCCGAGGTCGTTCGATTGCGTTCGCTCAAATGAGAAGCCCGCCTGGATAGAATGGGCGCCCTTGGTGATGTAAACATCGTCCCCTACCTGATAGCTGTGGTAGTGCCATGAATAAATGCCTTCAGCATTGACGCCGCCGAAAAAGGTACTGAGACCGCCAACCTGAATTTCGCCCACATTTGCTCCGGGAACGAATCCCAGTGACGGATTCGCAGCCAGAGGATTGATTGCGGTACTGGATGCGGGAGCGATGGAAAAGGTGTACGCATAACCACCGTGGATGAAGTTTAAGAAATTTGCCGAGAAAGCATGCTGCTGCTGGACCGAGTACACGCGACGTGTAATGTTGAGGCCCGTGACGACAAAGTTGAAGCCGTCAGGTTGGGCATCCGTTGAAGCATCGTTGAGTGCAGTCGTATGAATGGCATCCCTAGGCGAAAAGGTGTAGTCCACGCGGCCGGTGTAAAGGTTCTCTTTGGCAACAGCTTCAGAGTTGAAGGTCCACGTCCCCGTGTCGCCGCTCACGCCGGCATTCGCTGCAGGATAGAGAGCGAGGTATGGCGCAACATTGGAATCGATAGGGAACTGTTGCAGGCCTACGCCGTTCGCAGGCTCGACGGTCCCGCCGGCGCCGGTAAGGCAACTCTTGTTCGAAGCAGTCGCAGTCTGGGTGCATTGGAGCAGGCCCATTTGAGCGTTCGGAGAAGGCACGGTGTCAATCGTGGCGGTGGTGCGGCTTTGGCGCAGGCCTTCATAGTTGAAGAAGAAGAATGCCTTGTCTTTACGGATGGGGCCCCCGATCGTACCGCCGAACTGATTCCGTTTGAAGGGGGCAGGCCCGGTGGAGAAGTAGTTCTTTGCGTCTAAAGCAGAGTTGCGGATGAACTCATAACCAGAGCCGTGGAACTTATTTGTGCCTTCACGCGTCACCGCGGAGATCACACCGCCGGAGGTGCGCCCATAATCGGAAGTGGCGTTGGAGGTGACGACGGTGAACTCCTGGATGGCGTCGACGCCCAACGTGCCGCCGAGCGCGCCGCCCGGTCCCGCCCCAGAGTAGTCGTTGGTGCTGATGCCATCCAGCCGGTAGTTATTCTGTTGCGGCCGCGTGCCGCCAATGGAGATCTGGGTGCCAACGCCCCGGTTGGACCGCGCGTTGTCTCCTGCCGAAATGCCGATTTGGTTGTCTACCGTGTGAACGTTGGGTTCGAGGATACTAAGCGACGTCCAGTCGCGCCCGTTCAGCGGAAGCTCACGAAGAGTCTTACCATCGACTGTTTGATTCAATTGCGCCGAGCCGAGGTCCACAGACGAAGATGCCGTAGTGACGGTAACAATTTCTGTGCTCGCGGTGGCCACCTGCATCCGCAGGTCGAGCACAGTGTCGTGGCCGATGTCGACGAGCGCCTCCGTCTTCATCGTGCGAAAACCCTTAGCCTCAAAAGTGACGTCGTATGTACCGGGATCAAGGTTGGGTTTGTTGAATAAGCCCGTCGAGGTTGTCTTGAGAACTTGAGCGATTCCGGTACCACGGTTCACAATACTTACGGTAGCGTTGGGAACAACGGCACCGCTAGGGTCGGTGATTGTGCCAGTGATGCTGCCGCCCGATACTTGCGAAAGCGCAGGAATGGGCTCGACGATGCAGAAGACAGCGAGCAGGATCGCCCAAAAGCATGCAAACCATGAGCCACGTGAGGTCCGTGAACTGGAAGCGGTTATGGTTGGCGGCGTGAAACGACGGTTGTTTATAGTTAACATTCGTTGATCTCCGGAAGACAACTTCATTTCGTGACAGCCCGTGACGTTCACAACGGGGATGATGGGTTACTCGAGTTTGCGCAGCTGTTCCTGAAGGAGGGCCGGACTCAGCGGAAGGAAGTCTCCTTCTTTCATCACGTCTTCCTGGCCTTGACGGCTAAGAACATAGCGCAAAAACTCGTGAAGTCTTGGATCGACTGGCTCGCCGGGTTTACGGTTCAACATGATGTAAATGCAGCGGACCATAGGATAGGTGCGATTTGCCGTCGTCAGAAGGGTGGGCATGATGTACGGACCGCCAGCGTCTTCCGCGATCGCGAGGACCTTTACGCTTGGGTTGGTGAACTGAAGGCCGGTAAAAGCGATGCCGTCGGGATCCTTGGCCAGATCGTCGAGCATCAAGTCTCCGGCGGTGTGGATGAGTTTGCCGTCCGGTCGATGTGCGTTGGTGTACTCACGGAGATCGCCGGTCCACTGATCGCTGCCCTTGAAAACGATTTGCTGGAAAGCGTAAGTAAAGCCGGGGATGATCATGTCGTATCCGTAAACATGGATGCGATGGGTAGCTTGCGGGCCGGTAACGCCAAGCTGTCCCCAGGTAGTGATGCGCTCCTTGGCGCCGCGACGCAGCGCGGTGCCATAGATCGCATCAAGCTGCTGCATGGTGAGTTTGGAGACGGGATTGGACTTGTTGACAAAGATGATGAATGGCCACGTCTTGCCTTCGGCGTGAAATGAACCGGTGGCGGCGGCTATGCCGAGCGGCTCGTAGTTGAACATTTTCTGGAAGCCGAGGACTTCGGTGGGCCACACTTCGCGGCCAAGAAGACCGAGGTCGGCGACGTTCGTGTAGAGGGCGCCGAGAGCCTGAGCGGAGCTCTTAAGCGTGTCGTCGAACTTGATCTCAGGATGCGTCCTGTGAAAGCCCTCCTCCCAGAGACCCTCCAGCTTGACCATAAAGTCGTTGCCCCAAACGCGGATTGTCCCAGGCATCGGCGGACCGGGGACGAAGTTTCGGGCTTGCGCGGGGTAGTTGGGCAGCTTGCTTCTATCTTCATCCGCCGCCGCTTGCTGAGCGACTTGCCCGGAAGCCATCAGCGAGGCCAGGAGTAAGGAGGCCATGACTCCGCAGTGAATTCTAAACATTGGTCCTACCTCAACAACTATCTGCTAACAAAACTGGAGAATCGTAGATCGCTAGTTTGTCTATCGAATCAGAGAACTAGGCTATTCAAGGGGCAAACAAAGTTTAACGTCACGAAATGAGGTTCGTGTGAACTTCTCATTAAATCTCTTTCATTGGTTAGTTGAGCTGTATTTAGTTTCTTTTGAGCTAGCTGACTCCACGCTCACGCAATCCAAAGCTTTGGAAAATTGGCGGAAGGAAACAGTGAGTAAGATCATAAGTTCAGTTCAGGAGAGGATCACAGTGTGACTTGTCCTCTTCTTCTTGTGTGTTCAATTTCGAGGAAGCTAGTCCAGCTTCTTGCGCTCTTCTTCTATGACCTGCCGGGTAAGCGGTAGATACTTCCCATCCTTTACCATCTGAGCTTGCCCTTCCAGAGAAAGAATGAACCGGAGATATTCCCGTAGTTTGGGATCGAGAGACTTCTTGGGGTCGCGATTGACCCAGAAGAAGACGTCGGCATAGAAGGGATAGGTGCGGTTGCGGATATTGTTCATGGTGAGCGGGTAGTATGGACCGTCATCCCGCGTGGCAACGGGGAGGACCTTTACGGCGGGAGTCTGCCACAATGTGCCGCCCGCCACGTAGGCGATCGCGTAGGGATCTTTCGCGACGTCCTGGATCATGGTCTGGCCGGCGATCTTGAGAGTGCCGTCGGGATTGGTGTCGTTCGAATACTCAATGAGGCCACCGTTGAATTTGCTCGTGACCCCGCCGAATGCGCGGGTCTCAATTTCTTCAGTGAAATGAAATTCGAGGTTGTAGCCGAGCACGTGAATCGGCTTATCGGCCCACTCACCGGTAAGGCCTAGTTGGCCCCAGGTGCGAATGTTCTTGTCGGAGCCGCGCGCGGCCTTTTCGTTCCAGATTAAGCCATCGTAGGCGCCTGTGCGGACATCGCCGAAAATGCCGTCGATTTGCGACATGGACAGATGCGCGAGTGGGTTCTTTGCGTTGACGAAGATGCCGACGGGCGGGTTCCAGCCGGAGATGTCGTAGGAGCCGGTCATACCTATGATGCCGGTCGGCTGATAGTCGAATTCGCGCTGGAAGGAGAGACGCTCGTCCCACATAATCTGGCGGCCCATGATGCCGACGTCGGCGACCTGGTAGACGAGCGATGAGATGGCGTGCTCGGAGGTCTTGAGGTGGTCCGCAAATTTGACGTTGGGTTGGAATTTCTGGAAGGCCGTCTCGAGGTAGCCGGCAAGCGGCGAGTCGGCGAGGTAGTTGGATCCCCACTGGCGGATGGTGCCGGAGACCTGCTGTTCGGGAACGTAATGGGGAAGGTCGGAAATGTCGAAGCGGTCGGGCTGGTAGTGGACCTCAGAACCTTTGCGGAGGACGCTCTTGGCACGGGCGGCTTGCAGTGCGCTGGCTTCGGCGTCGGACTCTGCCTTGGACTTCTGCGCCGCGGCGGTGAGCGGAAGGAGCGCGGCCGCCAGTGCGGCAGTGATAATTCGGGTGCGAGTGGTCATGGCCTTCTCCTTCGTTGGTGGACGTGCTTGAGGTTTTGGATCAGTCAAGTTTGGCGCGCTGGTCTGCGGCAATGTGGGGGGTAGCGGCATGAAGATGCCTTCCCGTTCGACATTGCGTTGCCTTCGAGCGATAAGACGTAGCGAAGAAACTCGCGGATTGGCGGGGCGAGAGGCGTGGTGGGTGGGCAGTCGACGTAGATGTACACAAAACGAGTGAGCGGATAGACGGCTGTTCTGACCTCATCGAAGGTGCCTTCATAGTAGGTACCTGAGGCGGAGTTCGCGATGAGGAGGGGATGAGTGCCGGGCAGGCGATAGTGGAACCCGGCATAGCCAATGGCAACAGGATCCTTCGCGACGTCGGTGACGATCCGGCTTAGGACGGAAGTGGGGCCGCCATTCTTCTCTTCGAAGATGCCGGCGCGTAGTCGGCCGCCATTGCAGACGCGACGTGTAATGAAATTGGGGACACCGTCTGGAGGTTGGACGCCGACGAGATGAATCGGGCGGTGGGCCCACTCGCCGTTAAGACCCAACTGTCCCCATTCGGTGATGGGGTGGCCCGCGCCACGGAGCAAGGTAGTGCACCAGATTGCGTCGAGCTGCCTGAGATCGAGCCTGGAGATAGGGTTGGCGTCGCTGACGTAAAACGTGAGGGCGACCGTACATGTGGGAGTGCGATAGCTTCCCAGGGCAACGGCGATCTCAGTGGGCGGGTAGCCGTGTTTCGCTCGGAAAGCTTCGACCTCGGCGGGGTTTAGTTCACGGGAGAGTGGGGCAAGCTGCGCCACGCCCGCGGTGAGAGCTGCCGGAACCGACATGGAAGCCTGGGGCTGGAGGGTAATGGCTATCGCCGGTTGATAGTCGTGGAAGCCGGAAATCCAGAGCTTCATCAAATCGTCCATAGTGTCGCTGCCAACACTAGCGATTTCGCCCGAGATGGATGGCCCTGCGAGAAAACGCGGCAGACTAGGATCGACCGGGGCTTGAAGGCCCTCTTTGTGTATGACTTGGTCCTGCGCTCGAAGGGGTGGCAGCGTGAAGCAGATTAGCAGCGTGAGAATCGCACAGCCTCCCACTTAGCGAATCTCCTTTTGCGCGTGAGCTGCTATAGGAGGAGGCAAGGGCATGAAAATGCCGTCGGTCCCCACAAGCGCTTGACCTTGAGAGCTCAGAATGAAGCTGAGAAATGCACGCTCCAGTGGGGGGAATGTTTCGCTTGGCTTGCGATCAACGTAGATGTAGATGAAGCGTGTAAGCGGATACTGTGCGGAGGCTACCTCGTCGCGATTTCCCGAAAGATAATGGCCGCCCTCTTCGGAGATGCGGATGAGCTTCGCTCCAGGCTTCAGGTTGGCGAAGCCGGCGTAGCCAATGGCTGTTGAGTCATCGACAACATCGGTCACAATGCGGTCGAGAACATTGACTGGTCCGCCAGTATGCTCGGTGCGAATGTCGGTGCGAAGTTGACCGCCTTTACAGATGCGAAGGCGGATAAAGTTTGAAATGCCGTCGGGAAAGTTGACGCCAATGGGATTAATTGGCTTGGCAGTCCAATCACCGGTGAGGCCAAGTTGACCCCAGGTCGTGATGGGTCGTGTCGAACCCTGCAGGAGGGTATCGCAGTAGATCGCATCAAGCTGCTGGAATGTGAGCTGTCCAATTGGGTTGCTTCGGTTCACAAAGAGGGCCAAGGCAACGGTGCGTCCCGAGATATCGTAGCTACCGAGTGCGACTGGGATGCCCGTAGGATCGTATGGGCGGTTGACGCGAAATGAGGTCAGCTCGGCGGGCGTGAACTCGCGCCCGAGGGGTGCGAGATCGGCGGAGCCGTCTGCGAGCGCAGGCGCGGCAGTAAGTGCGCCGTCTGCGGCGAGTTCAATGTGAACCCCCAGATGAAATGCGGTAAAGGAATTGATCCAACGACCCATCAGTTCTTTCATCGTGTCGGTGCCAACAATGCGGATCGTTCCGCTGAGTTCCTGGACAGGCGGACCCGTCTCAGCCCCGCAGTTGGTGACAACGAACACCGCAGCGACCAGGCAGGCGAGCCGCATTGCAAAGCGGCCAACCCCGTAAATGAGTTGGAGATCAGACACAGACGATCGCCTCCGATTCGTTGTCCGTCCAGGGCTCGCCATTGAGCATGCGTTGAGCCCTTATGTTGTCGAACTCCCCCTCCCACTTAGCTACCACGATAGTGGCTACACCATTGCCAACAAGATTGGTCAACGAACGCATTTGTGACATGAATCGATCGACGCCAAGAAGAAGCGAAATGCCGCCGACAGGAATTGTTCCAAGAGCAGAAAGTGTAGCGGCAAGTGTAATGAAACCACCTCCAGTGACAGCGGCAGCTCCCTTGGAATTGAGCATGAGGACGAAAAGAATAAATATCTCTTGTCGGAGGCTTAGGTGCGTGTTCGTTGCCTGTGCAATAAACAGCGCGGCGATAGTCAAATAGATAGAAGTTCCGTCCAAATTGAAAGAGTAGCCGGACGGAATGACCAGCCCGACAACAGACTTGGAGCAGCCAAGGCGTTCCATCTTGACGATCATTCGAGGAAGCACGGTCTCTGAGGACGACGTGCCAAGCACGATCAGAAGCTCCTCGCGTATGTAGCGAAGGAATTTCCAGAGACTGATGCCGCAGTAAAATGTGATAAACCCAAGGACCAGCGCGACGAAGAGAACGCTGGTGAGGTAAACGCAGAGCATGAGTTTGCCCAGCGACAGCAGGGTTACCAGGCCATACTTGCCAATAGTGAATGCCATGGCTCCGAATGCGCCAAGCGGCGCCAGTTCCATAATGTAGGCGATAACCTTGAATGCTACGTGGGAGGCGCTGTCAGCAAGCCGGGTTAGCGCCTTGTCATGATCGAGACTGGTCAGAGCAAGGCCCACCAGAATAGCAAGTAGTAGTACCTGAAGAATTTCACCCTTCGCAAATGCGTTCACAAAAGTGTCCGGAATGATATTCAGGACATAGTCGACGCCGCTTAGTTCTTTGCCAGCACCGGTGTATTGACTAATGGATTTGGTATCTAAAGTGCGCGGATCGATGTTCATTCCGCGCCCCGGGTGGAAGACCGTCGCCACAATCAACCCGATGGCCAAAGCCAATGTCGTGACCACTTCGAAGTAGAATAGCGATTTGAACGCTACGCGGCCGAGCTTTCTGCTGTCGCCAATGTTCGCGATACCGACGACGACAGTAAGAAAAATAATGGGCGCGATCATCATGCGAATGAGCTTGATCAATCCGTCGCCCAGAGGTTTCATGGCCTGACCGAACGCCGGAAAGAAGAAACCGACTAACACGCCCGCGACGACGCCCAGAAGGACGCGAGCATACAGCGTCTTGTGGAATGGAGGCTTGGCACCTTCCGGAGAAATCTGCGAATCGGTCTGCGGTGTAGTCAATGCGAGGCTCTCGTTTCGATAGTCTGTGGACTACTGGTCTAACTTTTTCAACTCCGCCGCAGCTAATTCCGGCGTGAGTGGCAAGTACTCGCCTTCTTGGCGAACGAGTTCTTGTCCTTCGCGGCTAAAAATAAAGCGCAGAAATTCGCGAGTACGCGGATCCAATGGATGCGCTGGGCCCTGATTGCTATAGATCCAAACAGAGCGTGAAAGGGGATAGGCCCTGGATTCAACCGACTCTCGACTTGCGGATATGAATGGACCCGCGTCGTTGACTCCGACGGGGATGAGTTTGACCCCATTGTTTCGGGTTCCTGCGCCGGAGAGTGCGATGCCTGTAGCATCCTGGGCGAGAGCATCGACGATCTGCTGCTGTGCTTCATAGACCGTGCCGTCAGGGCGGTTGATATCGTCGAAGTGCTTTAGGTTCTCGTTCCATAGCAGCGAACCCCGCATGACTCGCTGCGAGAAGTAGAACGCAGGCGCGGCATCCAATTCGCCGGTATAGACGCAGATGGGTCGATCTGCCCAGGAACCTGTGAGGCCCAGTTGGCCCCAAGTGCGGATGTTTGCGCTCGCACCGCCCCGATGCTCGGCCCCAAATATTGCGTCGAGTTGTGTAAACGTGATTTGCGTGAGCGGATTGTCCTTTTGTACAAAAATTCCGAGCGCAACACTCTTGTCCGCATTGGCGAAGCTTCCTGTCATGACCTCCAGCGGAAATGGCTTCTGCTTCATTACGCGGGTATAGCCGGCAACCTCCATGGGGCGAATCTCACGCCCCAGAATGCCTAGATCCGCCGTGTTCGTGAACAACGCTCCCGTTGCAGCGGCGCTGCTGACGAGGTTGTCGGAAAACGTTATGTCCGGGTGGTACTTTTGAAAGCTTGCTTCCCAACTCGCTAAGACCTTCTTGAGAAAGACGTGCCCCCAACTGCGAATGACACCCCCGGCGACGGGTTGAGGCTGGTATGCGGAAATTGCTTCAAGAGACCGAGAGTTTTGAGCATGGGCGCGGACGACCATTGGGGTATTGATCGCTATGCAGAACGCCAATTTTATAAGTCGCTTCATCGAGATCCTAAATATAGGTCAGGGTTTCGGCTGGAAGAGCCATATCTCCGCGGCCTGTCCCTCCACCGGGGGCACGGCGACGCATAAGAGGTTCAGATTCGGAACAAACTGCGACGTACCGGCGTGGTGCCCGGTAAAGAATCGAGCGATGGTCTTGTAATGGTTGGCGTCGACCTGCTGGATAACCTGCAAGTAGCCGTCGAGTGCAGTAAGATACAGGCGTCGTAGCCTCGCATCGAAATACATGCTTTCGACACCATCGATGGTGTCGAGCGTTTGGATTGGCAGACCCGTGTCCATGTCGAGTACGTTAAAGGATGAGGGTCGTCGATTGACTTCAAAGAGGCGGCGATCGGGCTCATCAAGCGTGAGGGCGATGGGCTGGGCAGGAGCGGCGAGTTGAAATCGCGCGAAGATTTGGTTGCTCGTGCGATCTACCACTCCGACTTGACTCAGACCGGGGATCAGGACGAATAGCCGGTTACCATGCTTTTCGGCTTCGAGCGCTGCAGGCCTGTATTCGGTGGGAACTTCGCCGACCTTCTCCCACGTCTTGCTATCGACAATGGCTAGCGCTCCCGGACCGCGATTGGAGTCGGTACCGCCGTGATCGACATAAAGGTATTTTGTCGTTGGATCCATATCCATCATGTCCGCGCCGAGTGACAGAGGAAGAATCTTGATGGGTTCATACGTCTTGCCATTGAAAGAGCGCAGCGAGCCATCCTTGCCGTTGGTCACAGCGAGGGCGTCCGTGCCGGGAACATAGTAGAGACCCTGCGGGCGGTCAAAGCCTCCCGCGATGGTATAGAGCGGTTTGCGTGCGACAAGATCGAAGACGCGGACTTGGTTATCCTCTTGCGCCGAAGCAAACAATCGATTGGTAGCGAAATCGGCAGTGAGATGGTCCCATGTGCCGGTCATGTTTGGCACGGGGATGCGACCGATTAGCGTGAGCGCGGCGTTGTTCTCCACGGTACCGATAGTCATGTCTTGCGCCTGCAAGGATGAAGCGGTGATAACCAGAATTGCGACAACAGCGTTGGAAACTATTTTCATCCGATGCCTGGCTGCGTTGAAATTTACGAACCTAGTCATTTGCTTCTGTTGCAGTGAAGAACGAGTGAACCAAGAGTAAAAAACCGTTCATTGGTTGCAACTGACTAGGGCAGCGGTTAGGCAAGAACGACCACTCCATCCGCATCCCTGTAGAGAAACCACCCTGGCACATAGGCCACGCCCCCCTGTTCAACTTTTAAATTGCGCTCGCCGACGCCGGCTCTTGACCTTTGCATGGCTTGGTCCCAAGACACTTCAAGTGGAAAGCCAGTTCATCGATCGCAATGCAGTCGCGTATTGCACCAAAGATGATTGGCGCCTGCCCATCCGTTTGCAGAGCCGCTCTTGGCGATCTGACCGCCCAATAAGGCGGTGCGCAGCGATCCGCCACCGTCAACAACCAGCACATCGCCCTTGGATTGTTCAGACATGGCTGTTTTGATCAGGGCATTGTCTTCAAAGCAACGCACCGTCCTTATCCTGCCTGCAATGGAACTTCGCCTAGTCTGAGCAACGGCGGAAAGTTCGCTTCGAATCATGTGATCTCCGTCCTCCAGTTCGGATCAGAAATTCCGGCGCACGGCTCTGTTGATATGCCGGTCTGGGGAGATTTGTTGTCAACATTACACAAAGGCAGTTCCGACCCCGACGTCCACGTGCGTCAGCGGATTTCCAATCTAACTACGTACTTGAAGCAAATTCAAAGATCGCGCTCCGGTGGCTCCGATTGAATCCCGGCGGAGCTGGCCAGGATCGTGAGCGAGTGTTGGAGAAGGATCGCGCCCTGCTACCAATCTTTAAGGTTTGGGACTTCGTCTCGCGTGATGAAGCGCTGGGAGTTGTAGGCGCGATTGAGGAAGTCTGGCGGGTTGAGCTTGGCGTTCATGATCCAATCGGCAGTCCAGGTCATGAAGTAGAGCCAGTCCGCGGTCGGGCCGAGGAGGTCGGGATCGGGAATGGGTCCACACTCGTGGAGACAGATCGGCTTGGTGTCGGCCACGATGGCCTGCACGGCAGAGAAGAGGGGGGCGAGATTGTTGTTGTCCTTGACATAGGTGTCAGGGCCGGCAATGTCCACGTAGGCAGCGCCGGGGTACCAGTCGGCGCTGGCCTCGCCGGAGAAGGCCGCGACCCAGACCAGGTTGTTCAGGCCACGGGTGTTGGTGAAGTAGTCGTACATATGGAGGTAGAGGTCTTTGAAGGCACTGGGACCGTGCTTTCCCCACCAGAACCACTGCCCGGTGAATTCGTGCAGAGGGCGCCATAGCACAGGGATATCGCGATCGCGCAGAATGGTGAGTTGATCGGCGACGCCTTCGAGGTCGCGATTCATAGCCGCATTCTGCGCGGTGCCGGGGCGGAGGGCGGCGGGAAGGTCGAAGTCTTTCTTCGCGTTCTCATAGCCGGTACCGATGTCGGGTGCGCCCCAATGCCAGCAGATCGTGGGGATGCCGCCTTCTTCCAGATACCAGCGGGTGGCGCGATCTGCGACAAAGGTCCATTTTGCAGGATTGATGTAGTCCAGACCGAGTATTGCCGGCTGTTTGCCGGTGGTGCGCTGCAGGTAATCAAGCTCGGATCGGGGCCCGCTCCAGGCAGAGACCTGCTGGCCCGTGAGCGTCTTGTGGCCGTAGATGCTCCAGAGATAGGCGTAGAGTTTTCGCGTACGAGGGCTTGAGTGGGGATTGCTGAGACGATGTTTATGGTGAAAATGCCAGTGGAAGATGGATGCCTGTGCGGAGAGCGACACGGTGGAAGCAGCAGCAGCGGCGAGAAAGGATCGGCGAGTCGGGGCGGTCAGCAATGCGTTCTCCGGGGAGAGTGCTGGGCGGGTAACGAGAAGTTTTCTTGATCGCCCATGATTAGCCCTTACTGCGGTCGGTGAATCTAAAAAACAACGATTGCTCTGCGACGGGCGCTGCAAGCTCGTTGAGCGCTGCCATCTGCGTTTGCGAAAGTGGTGTGAACTCTCGCGCAATATGAACGTTTTCTTCGAGCTGCGCGATGCTGTCGCAGCCAATGATGACGGTGCTTACCGGATGCGAGAGGGTAAAGCGCATCGCGTCGCGCATATTCATCACGCCCGGGCGGGTTGCGATGGCCGAGCCTTCCCAGGAGTGCCGCTGTTGTTCGAGAGACGGCGGAGTCCAACTCGAAAGCAGGCGTCCGCGCGACGGCACTTTCATACCGATGATGCCCATCTGGTGCTCGACTGCCAATGGCAAAAGCTGGTCGGTGAAGCTGTGGATGTGCGAATCAGCCGCGTTCAGCGCCATCAGGATGCAGTCGAAGGGATGACGCTTGATCGCGTTGATCAAAGCCTCCGGACGGTAGTGGCCAGTAACGCCAAGGTAGCGGACGACTTTTTGCTGCTGCATCTCAATCAGAGCTTCCATCGCGCCGCCCTTGGCAAAAATCGCGTCGACGTCCTCAGGAAGGCCGATGTCGTGCAATTGCCATAGATCGATGTGGTCGGTATTCAGCAGTTGCAGAGACTTTTCGATCATGCGCAGCGAGCCGTCGCGGGTGCGTTCCTTCGTCTTGGTAGCGAGGAAAGCTTCGTTGCGCCGCGTCTTCATCACTCGCCCAACGTACTGCTCGCTCCAGCGCGCAGGGCCGCCGTAGATCGATGAGGTATCGAGGTAGTTGACGCCAAGGTCGAGCGCACGTTCGATGAGGGGCACGGCAACGTCGAAGTTGTCACCCTTCTCGATGGCGGCCTGGCCGCCCAGCGAGAAGATGCCTACCTTATAGCCAGTCTTGCCGAGGTTGCGCGTGGGCATGGCTGCGAGCGTCCTCGGATTCGCGGGCATCGCAGGCAACGACTTCTCGGCATGTGCCGCCAGCGCAGTCTGTGCGAGAAGTCCGGCAGCGATGGCGCCGCCTGATTTCAGAAAGGTACGGCGATCGGCGGAGAGTAGCTGCTTCTTCATAGGTCTGAAACTCCTCTTAGCGATGGTAGTGTATCCGGGCAACTGCAGCGAAGCGCAGTTGTAAAGTTGCGATCATGCGGAGGCCACGTTGAAGCCTTCCAGTAATATGACCGGTCTTTCGCCGCGAGCATCAGCGACTTCGACCTGGGTATAAACCGTGCGAGATTCGCCCGGCATCAGGGCGATGTAATTGTCGTCGTAGATAACGGGAAGGATGCGGTCGCGCGTTTTCTCGCGCACCGCCTTGAGTCGCAGCATCAGGGCCGGCGTCGAGGATGTGTTGCTGATTCTGGTCTTGATAGACCAGATAGGTCCACGCTTCTCTGCTGTTGTGACATTCACAATACTAGCTTTGGCGAGGGTGCGGATTGCGCGGTAGTCGCCTTGCTGCGTGCCGCGCATATAGAAGTTGCTCGAGACCGTTTTACCCGCTTTCGTCAGCGTGAGCCGCAGGAAATGAACGTCGCTCACGTTGGCGGGGTACTCCATCCGAGTAACAATCTCGGTGCTGTCTTCCTTGCTCTCGACCGGGTACCTTTTTTGCTGAATGACCTTGCCGTTCAAGTTGAGAACTTCAACCTGAGCAGTCAATCCGGCCGCGTGCGGAGCGCTGTAGTTCAAGACTTCGATGTCCTCGGTGAGACTGTTCCACTGAATGTGGAGCGGCTCTGAACCCTTTTTGCAGCCAAAGTAGGCAGCGGTCGGTTCGAGATAGTAGTCGTAGGTCTGCCACACAAAGGACGGCCAGCATGGATGGCTCATCCACAGCAGCACGCCCATGCGGTACCTGCTCTGCGCTTCGAAGATGGCGCGATAGGAGTCGTAGTTGAGGAACTGCGCGAGCGCCACCCACTCCGCCGCATTCTTTGCCCCGCCATACGCCGTGTCAATCAGAGTGAGCATGGCACTGCCGCCTTGTGCCCCGGCGAGGGTAAAGTCATGCAGTCCCCAATCCAGACCCTGTGGCCACAACGCCGCTTGGGGCATCATCAGGCGAACGCTCTCGATGGATGGAATGGTCGGCGCGCCGATCTCGCTGTGGAGTTTCTGATCCGCCGACTTGAAGTAGTTGGGCGTCGACAGGGTGTGATAAGGACCGCCCCCTCCGACGGGACCATTGGCCGAGCTGCCAATGTAAGCGATGCCGGGATGCAGTTCGGCGAGCAGTTGGCGCAATCCCGTCTCGAGTGGGGCCGGTGGATACCACTCGTTGCGTCCGCAGTACAGGCCAATCGAAGCATGGCGGCGGATACGCAGCAGGTAGTCGCAGGCATTTGCAAGAAAGAGCGCGTTGTCCTCGGGAATCGGACCATCCCAAGGGTTGGCCAGCCAGAAGTCCTGCCAGACCACGATGCCATGGCGATCGCACGCCTCATAGAATGCGTCGTCACCGATCTGCCCAACCCAGTTGCGGATCATGGTGAAGTTCTGCTCGCGATGGTAGCGGACAGCGGCGTCGTATTCGCGCGCGCGATAGCGCAGCATGGACTCGCCAAAGCCCCAGTTTCCACCGCGCGCGATGAAGCGGCGGCCATTGATGAAGAGTCGGAGTTTGCCATCCTCTTCTGTAGCCGTCATCTGGCGGATGCCCGCCTTGAAGGCGAGACGGTGATGGGTTTTGCCAGCAGCTTCGAAGCTGAGCCTGACGTCGTAGAGGTGCGGGTCGCCATAGCCAGTCGGCCACCAGAGTTGGGGCTGAACGATCCTAAGCTGGGGATGAGTCGCAGCCGATAGCTTGACCACCCGACGCTCGGCCGCAGCAAGTTGGATAGGCTGAGCGAACGAGATTGCTCCAAAGGTGCCCCGCAGTGTTCCATTGACTGGCTTCGCGCTATGGTTGACGGCGATCACTTCAAGCGAGAGATCAGCCTTGCTGATGTCGGGAAGTGGAAGGACAGAGGTAACTAAAGGATCTTCGAGCGTGACAGCGCCGGTTTTGCTAAGTGTTACCTCGGCCCAGATGCCGGTGTTGCGTCCGCGAATGGTAGGAATCCAGTCCCACCCAATGGAGGCGTGGTAGGTCGGATTGTCGCTGCCGAGACCGCCACCGTTCTTGCCGGTCGAGGCATACGTTTTCTGCTTGCAGCTTCCCGGTGTCTGATTCTTGCGAATAAGTACGGCAAGGGCGTTTGGCTTCCCCGTGTGGAGTTTGCTTGAGACTTCGAAGCGGCCACGCATAAATCCGCCGTCGATGCTGCCAAGCTTTTCACCGTTAAGGTGAACATCCGCCTTCCAGTTGACGCCTTCAAAGCTAAGCCAGAAAAGCTCACCAGTGCCGCGTACTGGTGTTTGAAACTCGGTGCGGTACCAGAAGTCGGCGTAGAAGAAACTATCGGAGATCTGAAGCTGGTTCTCGCCAAAGTTAGGATCAGAGATCGCGCCTGCATTGAAGTAAGAGGTGAGCACGGTCCCGGGCACGGTCGCGACCAGCCAGCTCGAGGTCGCGAAACCGGGAACAGAGATGCTTTCGCCCGAAGCGGAGACCTGCGGGCCGCGCTGGAGGCGCCACGAACCACCGGAGAGTGTTAAAGTCTCGGCCGTTGAGGGTGCGGCTGCCGCCGCTTTGACCAGAAACCCACCGTGGCCGAAGACTTCGAACTCGCTGAGAATATATCCGTCGGCAGTCGCGGAACGGGTCATCAGCACGCGGACGTAACGAGCAGTAGTAAGCGAAGCGAGGCGAAGATCATCGTTCGGACCCAAAGGATTATCGGGCAGCGATTGAATATCCTTCCATGCAACTGCGTCGTCTGAGGCCTGCAGCTTGCCTTCAGCGGCTCGGGCGATCCAATGCAGCGCTACGCGATCAAAAGAGAAACGAGCGCCTAGGTCGACGTAGATCCACTCTTCCTCCAGTCCGGCGCTTTTCCACGCACTGGTAAAGCTGTAGGGTCCGCCTAGCTCGACGCGCGCGGTGCCGTGATAAAACTCCACCTGCCCAAGCCGCCAGCCCATCCGACCGGCAGTTTCGGAACCAACGGCCGTCCCAAACTCGACGCGGTAGAAGCGACTCCGGGATACTTCGGTCAAACGGATCGACGGCGCTAGCACGACACTGCCACGAACCAGGTCGGGAGGATAGTTAACCGGGTCGAGGACGGTCGCCCCGGCAGTAGTCCCGATCGCCTTCCACGCGTGGGCGTCATCGGAGATGGATACAGTAAAGGTAAGAGTCGCGGGCACGATTTGCTCGGGCACGACAACGAACAAATCAACGCGATCGATCGCTGGCGGATCGCCGCCGCCGAGATGGAACTCGACCATGGGATTGGCGCCCGTGAGTTCGTTGACGTTCTCTGGAGCGTGGTCGACGAAATATTCGCGGGTATGCTTTGGAGATATCTGGCCGTCGACGAGGCTCGTGAGCCAGTGTGGAAGCTGGGCGTCTACGATACCGTCGGTCACGAGTTGGGCGGTCAAGTTGTAGTCATAGCTGCTCGATGCGAATGCTGGGCGCAGCAACGCAAGGTTACCGTACGGAGCGGCAGGGTCGAGCACCAGGTGACTATCGAAGTTCTCAAGCGCGGCGCCGGGATAGAGGCCTATACCGCGTGTCGGAAGAACTGCAGTATGACCACCGGCTTGAGCGAGTAGAGTTGCTGCGGATTCTTTGTGACCACTTACGATACTGGCATGTGCGATGGCGGGAATAGCCAGGCCGGTGCCAGCGATGGCGGTAGTTTTCAGAAAATCGCGACGCGTTGTATCCACTTTGGAGGTGCTCCTCACATGCTTATGCTGTTCGAAATGCGAATTGCTCGGACGCGCTAACGCGGTAGCTCAGCGTAGCTGACGAAGGCAACGCGCGTACTATCCGGCGACCACGATGGAACGTTGAGCGTCCCCTGACCGCCGTACAAGCTGGCAAGAGTCTTTATTTTGTGGTCGGCCAGCGATATGAGGCGGAGTTCAACGTCCTGACCGCCGGGGTGACCGGTGACATCCGGTTTATATGCGAGGTAAACCATCCATTTGCCATCGGGCGAGATGTGTGGAAACCAGTCGTTGCCGGCCTCGTCGATGACCTGGGTCTGACCGGTGCCATCGGCCGACATGCTCCAAATCTGCATCCGGCCGGAGCGCTCGGAGTTGAAGTAGATCGTCGCGCCGTCGGGCGAGTATTCAGGCCCGTCATCAAGTCCTTTGGCGGTGGTGAGCCGGGTCTCTTTGCCGCCCACCAGCGGGATCGTGTAGATGTCGAACTCTCCATCGCGCTGCCCGGTGAAGGCGAGGGTCTTACCGTCAGGCGACCAGCCATGCCAGTAGGAAGGAGCATCGGGAGTGATTTGACGTGGCGTCCCACCGGCGGACGGCAGGACATAAACCCGCGACTTCCCGTCGAAGGTCTGGTCACTCACGGCCAGCATCTTTCCGTCCGGCGAAAAGCCATGATCGTTGTTGACGTGGATCTGCGGAGAGGTCGAGATCAGCACAGGCAAGGCCGTGCTGCCGAGGGTAAAAAGGTGCATCAGGCCATCTTGATTGATGAGCAGCGCGTTGCCGTCGCGCGACCAGTTGGGAGCCTCGAAGTGTTCGGGAGCGGTATAGGCGACAAGGCGATCGGTGGAGGCTATTTTGACGGTTTCAAGAGTGCTCCACAGGACGGGTTTGTTCAGTCCCGTTGCGAGCGGCTCAACTTTCACATTGGAGAAGATCGCGGTTTCGGAGACGTCCTTGTCGTGAGAACAGACACCGAGCCCGACATAAAAGTCTCCGGTCAACTCAAGACGCATCGCAGAGCCAGAGAAGGCGAGAGCGCCGGACTTGTCACTGACGAAAACATAGGTATAGTTTCCGCGCTTCTCAATCCTGACGCGCTGCGGAGCCGATACGGCGGTCTCGACTTCGTGGGTGTCGGCGCCTGCTCGATCGCGATACTGCAGCGAAGTCAGGCCATCTCCATGCAGCGCGACATCCGCGTAAACAGAGTCGG
>JALYIG010000204.1 GCA_030775885.1 Acidobacteriota bacterium
TACCCCAGGCAACGGTCGTCGCAAGTCTCGACTCAGCATTCTTCTGCGGAAGGCCAGGCAATAAGGTCATGAGGGAAGAACCGGTTCCGTATGTCGCTTTGACCGCGCCGGGAAGAAAGCAGCCCTGTCCCGCCATGGCAGCGTGGGAATCTCCGATGGCGCTGACGATTGGCACTTTTGCCAGCCCGTTTATGCCAGAGCATATGCCGAAGATGTGGCTGGAAGATTTTACTGCCGGCAACGCACAGCACGGCACGGCAAATAGTGCGATTAAGTCGGGATCCCAGGCGGCGGACTGGAGATTGAGCAACTGAGTGCGCGAGGCGTTGGAGACATCGCAGGCGTATACAGTGCCTTGCGTCAATTTGAAGATGAGCCAGCTATCGACGGTGCCGAAACATATCTCGCCAGCAGATGCTTGCTTACGCAGTCCCGGCACGTTTTCAAGGAGCCAGTGAATCTTGCTCGCAGAATAGAGGGGGTCGATCCCGAGGCCGGTGCGCTCGCGGAGAAATTGCTCTTTCCCCTGCGCTCTAAGTTGGTTGCACAACGCGGTGGAGCGTCGGCACTGCCACAAAATCGCAGGTGCGACCGGAATGCCTGTCGCGCGTTCCCATGCGACGATCGTCTCCCGTTGATTGGAGATGGCCACACCTTCTACAGTCATATCGTGCTGAACGCCCCACTTGAGGCATTGGTTTACAACGGCAACGACGCTGTTCCACAACGCGTTGGCGTCCTGCTCGACCCAACCCGGCTGGGGACTGCTGATGCCGACGGGAACAGAAGTACGGAAGACGGGCTCGCCATCGCGCCCGACCATCAGGGCTTTGGTGTTGGTTGTGCCTTGATCGATCGCGACTATGCAACCGCTGCTCATCCGGCCGCCGCCTGGTGGAGTAGTTCAACTGCCGCGGTGTGGATGCCATGAGCGGTTAGGCCGAAGTGCTCAAGCAGAAACTCGGCGCTGCCAGTTGGCGCGAAGACACCCGGGACGCCCAGGCGCCTCACGCGGGTTGGATGTTCATCGGCAACGATTTCTGCAACGGCTCCGCCGAGTCCGCCATAGACGGAAGCTTCTTCGATGGTTACGATAGCGCGCGTCTCTTTTGCAGCAGCGATTACTGCGTTGCGATCCATCGGGGCCATGCTGGACATGTTCAGAACACGAGCTTCAATGCCGCGCTCATGCAGCGTCTGCGCTGCTTCGAGAGCGCGTGTGACGAGGACGCCGTTTGCCAGCAGGGCGACGTCATTCCCTTCGCGCAGGATGACCGCCTTGCCGGGTTCGAAGATGAAATTGTCGGGTAGCAGTTGAGGCACAGGCATGCGGCTGAGTCGGAGGAAGACGGGGCCGACGTAGTCCCTCGCCCATAGCATGGCCGCGCGCGTCTCGATAGGATCGACGGGAACAATTGTTACGAGGTTCGGAATGACCCGCGTCCATGCGAGGTCTTCGATGGAGTGATGGGTTGGACCGAGTTCGCCGTAAGCCATTCCGCTCGACATGCCGCAGAGTTTCACATTGTTCCTGGCGTAGCCAAGGTCGACTTTCAGCTGCTCCATGGCGCGCGCAGTCAGAAAGCAGGACGCGCCGCAACAGAACGGAATCATGCCACCGTTTGCCAATCCGGCACTGACTCCGACCATGTTTTGTTCGGCGATGCCGACGTTCACGAAGCGGTCTGGGAAGGTGCCGCGAAAGCCCTTCAACTTGGTCGAGCTTACGGAATCGTTGACTACGGCACAGACGCGCATATCCGCTGCGGCCATCTCTTCGAGGGTGGATGCAAATGCGTCGCGGCAATCGAATAGGTTGACCTTGGTCACCTCTGCAACACTCATATTTCTTCCATCGCTAACTCGTCCAGGGCCTGCGACAACTGTGCATCGGTCGGAACGCCGTGATGCCATGCTGGATTGTTTTCCATAAACGAGACACCGTGTCCCTTGATCGTGTTGGCGATGATGCAGGTCGGTTTGCCGGGCATCTCGGGGGTAGAACTCAGCGCGTGTAGCAACTCACCGTGATTGTGTCCGTCCACCTCGATGACATGCCAGCCAAAGGCGCGCCATTTATCGCCCAGCGGATTCATGTTGATGGTGTTCTCAGTGAAGTCGCCCTGCTGAATGCGGTTACGGTCGACGATGAGAGTGAGATTGTCGAGTTTGTATTGGGCCGCAGTCATCGCCGCTTCCCAGTTGCTCCCCTCTTGCAGTTCGCCATCTCCCGTGATCACAAAAGTTCGCCATGTTGCGCGTTGCATCTTCACCGCCAGCGCGCAGCCGGTTGCGATTGGCAGGCCGTGACCCAGGGGGCCGGTGTTTGCCTCGACGCCCGGAACTTTGTTGCGGTCTGGGTGTCCGTTGAGTTGCGAAAGGGGATCCATGAATGTTGCCAGTGCAGCTTCATTTAGCATGCCGGCGGCGACGAGTGTGGCATACAGCGCGGCGGAGCAGTGTCCCTTGCTCATCACAAAGCGATCACGATCCGGCCAGGCTGGATTCAGCGGGTCGATCTTCATTACGGCTAAGTAGAGAGTCACCAATATGTCGGAGGAGGAAAAATCTCCTCCCAGGTGGCCAAGCTTGGCGTGGTGAACCATCTGTAACGCATTTCTGCGCACTGCAATTGAGGCCTTCTGCAGGCGTTTTCCGATGCTCGAAATTTCTACCGTGCGCGTCGCATTCATTCGCTGATTTACTACTCCCGAGTCGTTACCCTGTCTTCAACGCTACCTTTCTACACGAGCCGCGCCACCACCTGATAGGACGAAATGCAGACGGCGTATAGGAATCAGCGTTCGTTGGAAACATGGTTGTGTGAATCACACTTGCATCGGAATCAGGTGAGCCGCGTTTCACATGGCGGAACACTTGCGCAGAAACTTGCCGATGGAGAACAAGAAACGAAGCACCGAGGGCGATGCCATTGTGCCAACACCTTGCGTCAGGGAGCCGCAGGAAGTCCAATCAGTGGCGTTCGCACAGGCGATGCGATGCCGATGAACTCCGTCAACACATTGCTGCCGAAGTTGCTGATCCACAGGTTGCCGCTGGCATCCACGGCAATCGCGTAGGCCTCCAGCAGCTTGGCATCCGCCCCCAGGCCGGAGGCGGGAGACAGCGTCGCACCGGGAACCGGGGCGGTCGCACCCGCGAGTTTGCTAATCGATGCACTTCGGAAGTTCGCAATCCACACATCCCCTGACCCGTCGATCGCGACTCCCTGCGGATGGTTAATGCCGCCCCCAGCGTAAGTTCCATTGGCCACGACCACGCCCGAACTCGAAATCTCGCTGATGCTGTCGCCGTAGTAATTTGCGATCCACGCGTTTCCAAACTTATCGAACGCAGCCGCGGAGGGACCGCCGCAGCAAACAAAATTCATAAACTGCGATCCGTCAGGCGAAACCCTGGTCACGGTAGTGCCGCTCTGGTTCACCACCCAGAGATTGTGATTGCCATCCACTGCGGCTGAGACCGGAAACGCAAACAGCGGAGTCGTATAGCCTGCTGGCCCCGACAACGCCTGCCCCGAACTCGAAAGGTGTGTGATGTGCGAGTTGCCATAGTCGACCACCCATGCAGTGGTGTCTGTATCGATCACCACCGCAGTCGGATAGTCCAACCCGCCCGCCGTAAATCCTCCGCTTCCAGAAAGGGATTGCCCCGCCGGACTCAACACCGTAACGCTGTTGCCGCGAATCCCAGCGTTCGGCTCATTCGGTATCCACGCATTGTCGTTTGCATCGACCGCCAGCCCGTAGGAGGCGCTCAATCCGAATCCCGTGATTCCCTGCGGAAACAAAGGCTTGCCCAGGGGCGAAAATCTGGACGCCACGTTGAAGTAGTTTGCCACCCATATATTGCCACCACTGTCGACGCCAAGTCCCGAAGGCGAGTTCATGCCGCCGCCCGTGTAGTTCACGAACAGCGTCCAATCAGCCGGTGCCGACGCAAGGACCGGCACAAACGCATTGCTTCCGGACAGCAGCGCATACAGGCTTGCCACATTCGCCGCCGGATTGTGCACCAGGTTCAGCGCCGCATCCAGCGTATTAGCCGGAACACTTCCTCCCACGGTCGTCGCACCAAACAGCTTGCTGCAGCCGCTCCCATTCGAAGACACCGCACACGCATTCAGCATGTTCGCAATCGAATCGATCCGTGGCGCGGGCGAACTCCCATTCGCCGCAAACGTCGGACCGGGGCTGCTCCCCGCCGTGATATCCGCCAGTGCAAGAGCAGTTGCGACAGCATTCTGCAATCCCGTCCCATTGCTGGCGCTGGCCCCCAGGTTCCCTCCGGCAGCTAGCAATGGCGACAACGCGTAAGCATCCGCGACCGTGGTCACCTCATTCACGACCACAAACGCCGAAATCTGGTTGCACGCTCCCAAAGCCGTCATCAACACAATCGAATTGTTCGCCGATGCAGCCGACGCTCCTGCCTGCCCACCACGAGCCACCACGTAAATCTGCGATGACGCCATCGGGCAGAGGTATCCCGTCGGCACAGTGAAACCACCGTTGCTATCAGTCGTCAGCGCACTCGTCCGAAGTGCGGTTCCACTGGACCCATTTCCACTTGTCCCGGCCGCATAGAACTGCACCGACGCACCAATCAGCGGCAGCTTTCCCGCCATCGCCCTGCCCGAAAATCCCGGCCCGGCGTAGACGCCTCCCTGACTCACGTTCAGCGGAGTTATCAAAGTCCCGCAGCCCGATAAAACCAGCGTCAATAAACTCGCAATCAAGATCGAGACAGCCGCCGGGCCGAACGAGAGACGAGACACAGAAAGCATGGAGGAGTCCAGGAAAGGAAAACCGCAGGCACAACTCAAACGCCGGTCAGACAGTGGAAGATGCGCCACACAAGTATCCCAAACCCGCGCATGGAGACTCAAGGAATGTTTCGAAGAGTAGACCCATCGAAACCGATTCACGCTGCGGCCTCGTGGCGAAGTGAACCTGCACCCGCAAGAATCGAGCGGGAGAGAAACTCCACCTTACCGGCCGGAAATCTTCCGACGAGCCTTCATCCGGGCGCGGATGGTTGAGAACAAAGCACCGGCCGATCCCACCAGGGCCAGAACGGCCGTTGGATTTTCAGGGGAATCGGTGCATCCACTCTGCGCCTGAAGCGGGACGGCGACCAGCAGGAACGCCGCGGACCAAAGAAAAACCTGAAGTTTTTTGTTCATAACCGCCCTCGAACCGAATCTACGGAACCGAAAGGCCAATGTCAATCGACTTTATCTATCGGCAAATCACACAAAAGAGTTAGCGATGCCTGATATTGCAGCGCTATGGCTGCCCATCAGTATCCGCCTGCAGCACAAGCAACAGCACCACTCCCACCACCGTAAACATTCGGAACGCCGCCTCTTGCCCGTTCCAGGTATGCGACTGCCACATCAGGAACCACTCCGCACCCACTGACAGAAACGCCACCAGCCACATCATCAGAGACAGCGTCAGCGCCATCACCGCCAGGCCCTTTGCTGTGTTGAAGTCAGCCGCCCTTCCGCGGATCGTCCCCGCCAGCCGCACCACGCCCCACCAGAGCAACACCGCAGTCACCATCTCCCACGCGATGATGCTGATATAAAAAGCCATTTCCACCCGCGTCCCGGGCAGCGCCCTCCACATTCCATGGTTCCCCGGAAACGTCGAATCCATCGCCAGCACATGATGCACAAACTGCCAGTTCGAATCGAAGTCGGTGAGATTGTTGAACACCACCAGCGTATAGAACAGAGCCACCCCGGCCACCAGCAGCGCCTTTGCCACACGAGTAATCATTCCGCCCTCCCCCAGGTATCGAGCACTCGGCCCGGCATCCTTCTCTCATGTCCTCACGCGCCTCATGCAAGCCCTCGGTCCGCGTTCGAAATGCAATTCACCGCACGTATGCTCCCCATATGATTGCATCTCGATCCATGCTTGCATCCAAGGGAATTTCTGAATAAGTCGAGTCTTATTAAGAGCATTAAAAGCACGGCAACCCGTATTCGTTAAGGGCACGGATTTATCCGTGCCGCAAGAGCCTCAAAACCAACAGGGCTCAGCCCCTGGGGTATGCCCTCTCCGGTCGCATCGACTTTTTCCCGCAGCCTGTTTAACCCTTGAGCTAACGCTCTCTTTCGCAGCAGCAACTATGTTCAGAAATTCCCTGGCGGAATGCGTGACGCAATCAGGCAGTACGCGTAAGCCCCAGTCTCGGCCCCGACTCCGCACCCATTTACTACTTGATCGTCTTTTTTTGACAGACAACAAGCCAACCGGAGTTCAAACACTCAAAATCCACTTGTCCGCTATGCCGACTACACGGAGATATGGTTGCGAATACTCAAACTGGGGGACGGAGAAGCTTCTTGTTCAATTCGCTGAAGGTCTTTCCGCCCCATCGATCACTAAAGCGCTAATCAGTCCTCGCGTCGCAACCAACCTCAAACCCAATTGCTCTTGCACCGCTGTAAACAGCGGCGGGCTCTGGCTATCGTCAGGAGCCTTCTTCACCTCGCCACCATACTGCGACTCGTCTTGCGCGAACCTCAGGTCGAAGTCGTACTTCCCCATCAGCTCCGTCCGGTTCACCGTAGGCTTATCCAGCGTCGCCCGTTGTAGCATCGCAACAAAGTCGTCCATCGTTACGCTCCGTGCCGGCACTTCAATCCTGTCCGGATACACCACCCCGTAAATCTGCGGCGGACCGTCTGGTTTCGCTGCCGGCTTTAGCTTCCGACCGCCCTTCGACGCCGTCAGTTCGTAAATCGAAAACTCCTTCTGCTCGCGGTGAAACTTCAGCCCGAACCGCTCCACCAGCAGCGCTCGCAACATCTGCATCTGCTCCATCCTTGTCGGCGCGACCTCTCCCGGCGTTATTGCCTCAATCACAAAATGTTGCGAATCCATCCAGCTTGGGCCGCCCGAAATGGTCCGCGGATTCAGGTCATAGGCCAGCGCAATCAGCGCCTGCAACGTGAAGTTCGTTGCCGTCCAGCGATGCGTCCCTTCCATCTTGAACATCCGCCCCGCCTTGGCATCCACCTCCACCGGCTTCACTGTCGCCACTTCAAACTGATCGAACTTGGGTAACGCGGTAAGCTGCTGCGATTCCGCAACAGGCAACATCATCATCAACAGGAACACCGCAACCAGCCAGCGCATGCTTCCCCTCCACTCGGGTAACTAATCCCAAGATACGTCAACCACGATCTGGACCCTAAATACGATCCATATGACCGTAATACGGGCTTACCGGAGAAATGCCGCCCCGGAGCAGCCTGAGAATCTACTTGTATAAGAGGTCGACTCATCGCCCAAGCGACAAGAAGTGCGTTTCACAGGACCGCTCTAGAATTAGGCAATGCGCGCTTTTCTTTCCCGTTTATTACTCGTCTTGTTCTGCACGTCCACACTTACCCGAGCGGAAGCGAACCCCTCGTGGACAACACCGATCGCTCCATTCCGAATTGCCGACAACCTCTACTACGTGGGAAGCCAGGACCTCGCCAGCTACCTCGTCGTCACCCCCAAGGGAAATATCCTCATCAATGCAAACCTGGTTTCTTCGCCGCCGCAGATCCGCGCGAGTGTCGAGAAGCTAGGCTTCCGATGGAGCGATACTAAGACGCTCCTCAATAGTCATGCCCATCACGATCACTTGGCTGGCGCGGCCCAGGTGGTTCGCGAGACACACGCGAAGAACATGGTGATGGATGGCGACGTCAGCGTGGTTGAAACCGGCGCGCGGACAGATTTCCTCTCGCCGTCGCCCAATATCGCCGGCTTCTCGCCCGTCCACGTCGACCGCGTTTTGCACGACGGAGACACGGTAAGCCTCGGAGGAGTAACACTGACCGCCCACAAGACTGCGGGCCACACTCGCGGATGTACTACGTGGACCATGCGCTCTCATCTCCCAGGAGAACCAGAGGGAACAACGCGGAACATCGTGATCGTCGGAGGGACAGCCTTCTGGTCGGAGTACCACTTCGTGGCTACACCCGGCCACCCCGTAAGTTACCCCGGCATTGTTCAGGATTTCCGACAAACATTTGTCCTGTTGCAAGGTTTGCCCTGTGACGTATTTCTCGGAGCCCACGGTCAATACTTCGATATGCTCACCAAACTGAAGCGCTATCCGCAGGACGGCCCCCGCGTCTTTATCGATCCCGCTGGGTATAAAGCTTACGTCGCGGATGCTCAGCAAACTTTCGAGCAGGCATTGCGCAAACAGCAGGCCGCCGCTGCACGTTGACCTTCCGTTTCGATTGCTGTGAGGTCGTCTACTGGGTTGGTTGTGTGGAGGGATATTGTATTTGCCACGTTCATGAACCACGGTGACACCGTCCGGATGTATTTTTTCACCCATGGTTCCAACAACATAACGCCGAATTGCGGCAAAACCCTTGACGCCCCGCGTATAATAGAGATTAGGAAAAGAGACAGAATCCACCAGCCTCCGGATTGTGTGCTTCCAACTCCAGAAAACCGTAACTTCTGCGTTTTGAGTATTTTGCAAATCATCTCGTTTGTTTTCAAGATTTTGCAAATCAACAAAATCAGTAAGTGGTTTGTTTAGAATATTATGCATAAATTTGATACCCGGGGGGGGTGGTCATGCCGCAGGTTGCGTCACGCCGAGAAAACACGTGCTACATTCGAAATCACATGACGCCAACTCCGTCGCCGGAACAAGCCCTCGCGTCCTCCGGGCTAGCGCTGCCGCAGCTTGCCGCACCCGGCGGCAACTACCTCTCCGCCAAACGAGTCGGCCCGATCCTTTACCTTGCCGGCGTCATCTCCACCGGCCCGCAAGGCGTCATCACCGGAACCGCAGGCCTTAACAGCTCCATCGACGAGGGCTACGCCGCCGCCCGCGCCTGCGCACTCACGCAGCTCGCCGTACTCAAGCGCGAACTCGGATCGCTCGACCGCATCGCCGAAATCCTCACCGTCAACGGCTATGTGAACGCCGCCCCGGGCTTTGCCGATTCGCCCGCAGTGATCAATGGCGCCTCCGACCTCTTCGTCCAACTCTTCGGCGAAACCGGACGCCATGTCCGTGCCGCGGTCGGCGTCAGCGCCCTCCCGCGCAACGCTCTGGTCGAGATTCAAATGACCGTGAGAATTCTCGAATGAAACACAACCTCACCGCCGAACCCACTCATTCCGTCTGGGACCGCACCCTCACGCCCCGCCTCCACATCGCACCCGGCGACAGTGCATCCATCCAGTGCGTCGACGCCAGCGGCGCCCAGGTTCATCCGGGCATGTCCCTCGCCGACTACCTCGCCATCGACCGCACCCGCATTCACGCTCTCACCGGCCCTATCTATATAGACTCCGCCGAACCCGGTGACGTCCTTCAAATCGACATCCTCGAAATCCGCCACCACGGCTGGGGATGGACCAGCATCGTCGAAGGCCTCGGCTTTCTGAAAGATCATTTCCGCGACCCCTACCTCTTCCACTGGACCCTCGACGCCGTAACCACCGCGTCCCTCGCACCCGCCATCGTCCCCGTCCGTCCCTTCCCAGGCGTCATCGGCGTAGCCCGGGCGGATTCAGGAGCCTTTCGTACCCGCCCGCCCGGCCCATTCGGCGGCAATCTTGACGTCCGCGAGCTCTGTGCCGGCTCCACGCTCTACCTCCCCATCTTCGTTCCCGGAGCGCTCTTCAGCATCGGCGACGGCCATGCAGCGCAAGGCGACGGCGAAGTCTGCATCAACGGCATCGAGTCCCCCCTCGACCTGACCCTCCGCTTTCAACTCCACAAGCAGCAGCCCCTCAGCGGCCCGATCGTCGAGTCCGCGGATTCCATAGCGCCCGACTCCGATCCGGATTCACATTCAGAATGGATCGTTCTCGAAACCGGCTCCGACCTCGCATCCACCGCGCAGGCAGCCACCCTCCGCATGATCGACCTGCTCGTCACCCGTTGGGGCTTCACGCCAATTCACGCATACATCCTCTGTTCGGTCGCCATGCGCCTCCGCCTCAGCCAAGTCGTCAACGAACCCATCCACACCGTCTCCGCAGCCATGAGCAAACAAATCCTGCCGCCGCGCGTCCTCTTCCCAACTTCATGACCATCAACGATCCCGCCATCGTCGCCGAACTAGCCGCCCTTTACCCGCGCTACGAAAATGCGCTCGTCACCAACGACGTCGACACGCTCGTTGCCATGTTCTGGACCGGCCCCGAAGTCATGCGCTTCGGCGTCACGGAGAATCTTTACGGCCCCGAAGAACTTGAAGCCTTCCGCAAATCCCGACCCTTCGCCGGCCTCGCCCGCACCGTCACCCGCCTCGATATCGTCACCTTCGGCCGCGACTTCGCCTCCATCACTCTCGAGTTCGAACGCGCCTCGCCCTCCGGTCTCATCCGCGGTCGCCAAAGCCAGGTCTGGGTCCGCTTCCCCGAAGGCTGGCGCATCGTCCAGGCGCACGTCTCGCTGCTTCCCAAACCCTGATGCCGGAATTGCCTGACATTGCGGCCTACATCCATGCGCTCGAGCCACGCGTTGTAGGCCAGCGAATGATCGGCGTGCGCCTCGCCAGCGCCTTCCTTCTGCGAACTGTAAATCCCCCAATCACCAGTGTTGAGGGCCATGTCGTATCCGAACTGCGGCGCGTGGGCAAGCGCATCGCCTTCGGCTTCGACAACGGCGAATGGATGGTTCTGCACTTGATGATCGCGGGTCGGCTGCACTGGCGCGGCGTGGGCGCAAAGCTCGCAGGACGGAACGCGCTCGCGTCCTTCGACTTCCTCAACGGTTCGTTGGTGCTTACCGAGGCAGGCTCGAAGCGGAGGGCTTCACTGCACGTCCTGGCCGACGAGACATCGCTGGTAGCGGCCGATCCCGGCGGAATCGACGTTCTGGGCAGCGATCTTGCGAGCTTTCGTGCGGCGCTCAGCGCGGAGAACCGCACCTTGAAGCGAGCCCTGACCGATCCGCGAATCGTCAGCGGCATCGGCAATGCGTATTCCGATGAGATCCTCCACGCGGCACGCCTCTCGCCCATCGCGCAAACGCATAAGCTGACAGCCGAAGACTGGGAGCGCCTGTATTCGGCCACGCAACAAACGCTGCAAATGTGGATCGCGCGACTGCAGGACGAGGCCGACACGAGCTTTCCTGAGAAGGTGACGGCCTTTCGCGTTGAAATGGCGGTCCACGGCAAGTTCGGCCAGCCTTGCCCAAGGTGCGGGCAGCCGGTGCAGCGAATCCGGTATGCAGATAACGAGACCAACTACTGCGCCCAGTGCCAGACGGGGGGCAAGGTACTTGCCGACCGAAGCCTCTCGCGGTTGCTGGGCAAGGATTGGCCTCGAACGCTGGATGAGTTGGAAGCGCTCAAGCGCAAATAAGCACTGCAGGGGCATTTGACGCATTTCGATTGCCCGGCTTAGACTTTTCCAACCACAGCAAAAATTGATAGGAGGAAATAATGGCGAAGATTCTACGGTGCAACGATTTGATGCCCGGGTGTCCGTACGAGGCGAAGGGAGCAACCGAAGGCGACGTACTGGCGCAGGCGGCCGAACATGCCAAAACAGCGCACGGCATTACCGAGATTCCAGATGTCATGATGGCGCAGGTACAAAGCGCGATCCAGGACGAGGCGTAGAAAATCCGATAAGCCGCATCCTTATGCGTCCAAGTCAAACGGGAGTATAGTTCCGATCAAAAGGGGGCTCGCTGCGGCGAGCCCCTTTACTTCCTTGCGCGCCGTTCTAAAGTGGGCTGGACGACCGGCGCCGATATTTCACGGTAATTTCGCCGCGGATGGCTTGACGAATGTCCGGACCCGTCTGTAAATTCATTCCTCCCGGCCAGCTCCCAATAAAAATATGTTCTCGACACGAGGCGAACAATGAACTACAAAAAATCCGCTTGTTTCATGATGTTAACCGCAGTGATGGCCGGTTTGGCTTTTTCACAGACCGCACAGGCGCAACAAACCTGGCAGGCAACGCTGGGGGCGCAGAGCAAAGACATGGGCAAGCAGGTGGTTGCCTTCTTGCCGAATGAGATGTGGATTCATGCGGGCGACACGATTAACTGGACCTCAGCGAGCGGGGATATTCACACCGTATCGTTCCTCATCGCGGGTCAAACGTACCGCGATTTCACGGTTGGCTGCCCGGGCTTTTCGGCCAGCGGCACCAGCTTCAATGGGTCCGCTTGCGTGAGCGCGCCGCCGCTGGTCGCGGGACAGAACTTTGCGGTGAAGTTTCCCAAGGCGGGCAACTATAAGTTAGTGTGCATGGTTCACACGGCGATGACGGGCGTGATCCACGTGCTGGCGACGTCGGCGACTCTTCCGCATACCCAGGCGTTCTACAACGAAGAGGCCGAGGATCAAACGAAGAGCATCCTGGCCGATGCCGACATGGGCGACATGGATATGGGCGACCATGACCATGGCGATCGCGATGGCAAGCGTAAAGGCATGCTGGCGGCGCGGGTGCTCCCGGGCAAGAACAGCGTGGTCGCCGGCATTGGCGAGATGGCGAACACCGCCGCGGGATTTGAGTCGTTGTCAGTGGTGCGCTTCCTCGGCGCGACCATCGAGGTGCGCGTGGGCGACACGGTGGAGTGGACTAACCTGGATCCGGCGCTGCCGCATACGGTGACGTTCGGGACGGAGCCGGGGAATCCGTTTCCGCCGGTCAACGTAACGATGGACCCGGATGGCGCCCGGCATGCGACCCTGAACTTCGTAGGCGACTCGGCCCACTCGGGATTCCTGGTGGCAGCTCCGCAGGACCAGGCGGGCGTGCCGCAGTCGCCTCCGGGAACGACGGTGTTTCGCGTGACGTTTACGCGTGCAGGAACGTACAAGTACATCTGCGCACTGCACGACAATCTCGGCATGGTGGGCAAGGTGATCGTAGAACCGTAGTATTTCTTGATTGGCGCAACGGCGCACTTCCGCTTCGGCTTCAAGCTGAGTCGAAGTGCGCCTCGCGCCGTTTAATGCGCACTGAGGCCCGCGTGATATCGTGGACGTATATCACGGAGGGTTGCGATGCGGACGCTGGTGGACCTGCCTGAGGACGAGCTGAGAGAGTTGAATGAGCTGAGCCGGGCACGTAAGACCTCGCGAACACAACTGATCCGGCTCGCAGTGACGGGATTCCTTGCGCAAAACAGGCCTGGCCTCGAGGATTCATTCGGAGTGTGGAAGAAGCGGCGCGAGGATGGCGTAGCGTATCAGGATAAGTTGCGGAGCGAGTGGGAGCGTTGAGCGAGCTTTTCGATACGAATATCCTGATCGACCACCTCAGCGGAATTGCGAAGGCGACGCGAGCGATTAAGTCCAGCGCTGATCCTGCTATCAGCATCATTACCTGGATCGAGGTAATGGCCGGGGCTGCGACGCCAGACGAAGATGTATTGCTCAAGGCTTTCCTCGCGAATTTCCAGTCTCTGCCGATTACTGGCGCCTTGGCGGAGCGTGCGGCGCTAAACCGAAGACAAAAGCGACTCAAGATGCCGGACGCGATCATTCTCGCTACGGCCGAGGTATCGGGACGGACTCTCGTGACGCGGGACGGGAAGGCTTTCCCGGCGGGGACGCGTGGGGTGCGGGTGCCATATAAGTTGTGATGGGTTTGCGCCTTGGCGCGAGTGCCTAATCATGCGATGAAACCGTATGAATGAATGCCTCTAACTTTGCTTATAGGTTCCGCATGGATACCAGACTTAGGGGTAAATGCGGTTGAGCGTTCTAGCGAACGGGATCGTTTCGCGGACGTGGTCGAGGCCGCAGATCCACGCTACTGCGCGTTCGATGCCCATGCCGAATCCGGAATGAGGGACCGACCCGTAGCGGCGCAGGTCGAGATACCACTCGAAGGCGGCGAGCGGCAGGTTGTGCTCCAGGATGCGGGCGCGAAGTAGCTCATACGAGTCCACGCGCTGGGAGCCGCCGATGATCTCGCCATAGCCTTCGGGAGCAAGCACGTCGACGCATAGAGCCTTGGTCGGATCAACCGGATCGGGTTGCATATAGAAAGCCTTCATCGCTGCGGGGTAGCGGTGGATCATCACCGGGCTGTCGAACTGCGAGGAGATGTAGGTC
>JALYIG010000205.1 GCA_030775885.1 Acidobacteriota bacterium
GCAAAGGTCCGCGCCAGCAGAATGCCCAGCAGCAGCCCCATCATCACCTTGCCAATCGCACGTCCGCGCTCTCTGCTGCGCACCAGGTCGGGCGCAATCGGCAGCACAATATGGGTGACGGAAGCGACCAATCCAAGCACCACACTGCCCGCGATCAGCCACGCCAGCGTTGGAGCCATCGACACCAAAAGCAACGCCACGACCACGGCGCCGTACATTCGCATCATCAGAGCTCGCCGCTCCAGCACGTCGCCCAGCGGTACAAACAGCAGCAGTCCCAGCGCATACCCCACCTGCGTCGCGCCGGAGACGAACATCACCTTCCCGGCCGGCGCGGCGTAGGTTCGTCCCATGTCGACCAGCAGCGGCTGGTTAAAGTAGATCGTCGAGACACCAATTGCGCACGCCAGCCCGAGAAAGTTCAGCGGGGCACGAGGCTGCCGGATTGTGGAAGCTGCGTTCAACTGGACACTCAAATTCCTTGCGATCCAGTGTAAGTCCACCCACGGGGATTTGTCGCCACTGTGGTCCGTCCACTGGCAACTTTCTTGACCGGCTCCAATTCTCAGAAACCCGCAACTTATTCGATTGACTCGTCAGTCTCCACGACTTCGCTCCCCCGGTCCTACCCACATAGATTTTTTCGCTCGCCTGAAGACCACCCAGCGTGGCTCGCTTAGACCTTTCCTAACGTCAATTTGGCGATCGTCGCCAGTTGCATAAACGAGGTCCCCTCGTAGATCTTCCCAATCTTCGCGTCGCGATACAGCTTCTCCACCGGATAGTCCTTCACGAACCCCGAGCCGCCAAATACCTCCACCGCCAGACTCGCCACTCTTTCTGCCACCTGCGACGACAGGTACTTCGCCATCGCCGCCTCCTTCACGAAATCTACTCCGCGGTCCCGCAGCCGTGCCGCGTTGTAGACCATCAGCCGCGCCGCCTCCACCTCGACCGCCATCTCCGCCAGTTGGAACTGCATCGCCTGAAACTCCGCCAGCGGCTTGCCGAACTGCTTCCGCTGCTTCGCCCAGCGCGCTGCATGTCTCCATGCTCCGTCCGCCAACCCCACCAGTTGCGCACCAATGCCGATGCGCCCCTCGTTCAGCGTCTCAATCGCGATCCGGTAACCCTTACCCGCCTCGCCCAGCATCTGGCTGGCCGGCACTGCGCAATCGCGGAAGATCAGCTCGCACGTGCTGGAAGCGCGTATGCCCAGTTTGTCTTCCTTGCGCCCAACTTCGAAGCCCGCCGTCCCCTTTTCCACCAGGAACGCCGTCACACCTTTGTATCCCGCAGCCGGATCGATGGTTGCGAACACGATAAACACGCCAGCCTCTTTTGCGTTCGTGATCCACAGCTTCTGCCCGTTGAGCGCGTAATCGTCGCCACGCCGCACCGCCCTCGTCTCCAGCGCGAACGCGTCCGACCCCGACTTCGCCTCGCTCAGCGCGTACGCTCCGACGGTGTCCGCAGCCAATCGCGGCAGATAGCGCCGCTTCTGCTCCTCGGTTCCCCAGCGCACCAGCGCGTTGGTGCACAGGGTATTCTGCACATCCACCAGCACGCCCACGGCCGGGTCAACGGCAGAGATCGCTTCGACCGCAAGCACCGCGTCGAAGAAGCTTCCCCCCGCGCCGCTAAACTCTTCCGGCGTTACAATCCCCATCAACCCCAGCACAAACATCTCCTTCACAAGGCCAGAGTCCATCTGCTGCGCGTCGTCCATCGAGCGCACCAGCGGAGCCACGCGGTCTGCCGCAAACTGCCGCACCGACTCCTGAAACATTCGCTCGTCTTCGGTAAGTTCCGTCAGCCCCGCCCGCACCGCATCGTCCGCCACTCCAACACCTCTCCACAAAAGAGAGAGTCTAGCACCCAACAGTTACGCAGCGCTGCTGCTCTTCATCGAGGCTGCAGTCGCCCGAATCCCATCGACGTATGGAGTGCCCGCGAAACCAAACTCGCGCTCAAATTTGCTCGAGTCGAACACATAAGGCGAGTCATATTGATACAGCATTTCGCGCGACTCCCTCACCTGAAAGTTAAACAATCCGGCCAGCCAGAGCATCGGTCGGCTAAGCACGCGGGACTTGGCTGGAACGCTCAGTTCCTTCGCGGCCATCTCGATGAACTGCCTTCCGGTCGGAGGCTCGGGAGCCGTCGGAACATGCCACGTTTGATTCCACGCGGTCGCACTCTCGGCCAGTTGAACCAGGCTTCGCGCAGCGTCTGGCGTGTAAGTCAGCGAGTGGGGTACGGAGTCGTTCACCAGCCACGACGCAGTCTGCTTCTTCGCCAGCGGTTCGCACACCAAGAGATGCGCCACGCTGTTGGGCGTCCGCGGACCATAGAAATCTGCGGAGCGCGCAATCATGGCCGTCAGCGTCCCCGACTGCCACGCCGCCATCAACTCCCCGGCAATCTTTGCGCGAACCTCGCCCTTCCCGCTGCACGGGTTGAACGGAGTCTCCTCCGTCATCGGCCCGTTGACTCGTCCATACATGTACACATTGTCGAAGAAGATCAACTTGGCGCCGGCACGCTTGCAGGCCTCAATGGTGTTTCTCATAATCCGCGGCCACATCTCCCGCCACACCTTTGTCTCGTATTTGAGACCAACCAGCAAATGCACCACGCTGGAGTCCGCAACGGCGCGGACGGTCTGGTCCAGATCCGTAAGATCGGCAACCACTGTTTCCGCGGCCCCTGCAATCTTCCGCGGATGACGCGCCACCACCCGGAACGGCTGATTCCGTGCCGCAAGAAGTCGAGCCAGCTCATCGCCAATCACGCCCCCCGCTCCAAGAATAGTAATCATCCCGACTGCCTCCAAACGAATTCGACGACAGGAGCATCCTAAACTGGCCGATGTATTTTCAATTGGGAAAACATTTCCAATCGTCCATTCGGCAATGTATAAAACTCTTCGGCGTGTTTCCATATCATTTGCGCCACGGGAGATCAGAAATGCGCAGTGTTTGGGGCATGAAGAGTTTGGCTGCGGCCGTCGCAACTTTGTTGATCGCAGGCTGCATTACGCCCGCAGGAACCCTCGCGCAGGAAATGCCGAAGCTGGTCGAGGACCATGGCCGCGCGACCCTGATGGTCGACGGCGCTCCCTTCTTCCTGCTCGGAGCTCAGGTCGACAACTCCAGTGGCTGGCCCGACCGCCTCAAAGCCGTCTGGCCCGCCGCCGAAGCGCTCCGCCTCAACACGCTCGAAGTCCCCGTGTACTGGGAGCAGATGGAGCCAGCCAAAGGCACGTTCGACTTCACCGTGGTCGACGCGATCCTCGAGCAGGCGCGCACCCACAATACACGGCTGGTCCTGCTCTGGTTCGGCACCTGGAAGAACGGCAAGATGCACTACGTCCCAGACTGGGTGAAATCAGATTCAGTTACATATCCGCGGATGCTCTCGAAATCCGGTGCTCCCATTGATGTCCTCAGCGCCAACGCGCCCTCTAACGTCGCCGCCGACTCAGCCGCCTTCGCCGCACTGATGCGCCACCTGAAGCAGGCCGATCCACAGCACACTGTCCTGATGATGCAAGTCGAAAACGAGTCCGGCTCTCTTGGCCTGGTTCGCGACTTCTCGCCCGTGGCCCAGAACATATTCGCCGCGCCCGTCCCTGCCGACCTCGTGAAGACACTCAACAAGCAGCCCGGCACATGGTCGCAGGTCTTCGGTCCCGACGCTGACGAGACCTTCGCCGCATGGTCCGTCTCGCGCTACATCAACGCCGTCGCCGCCGCAGGAAAGAAGGAATTCCCGCTACCGATGTACGTCAACAACTGGCTGAAGAGCCCCCGCGCCTTCCCCGTCTCAACCATTCCCGGCGACGACTACCCGAGTGGCGGCCCCACCATCAACATGTTCCCGGTATGGAAAGCGATGGCTCCGTCTATCGACCTGCTCGCTCCTGACATCTACGTCCCCAACTCCGAGCGCTACCGCTCCGTTATGCATGAGTTCCACCAGGCTGGCAACCCTCTGCTGATCCCGGAAAGCCTCGGCTTTGAGCCTTTTCCCGGCGCGAGCGGATACGCCCGCTACCTCTACTTCGCCCTCGGTGATGGCGCAGTCGGCTTCGCGAACTTCGGCCTCGATCGTCTCGACATAAGCCAGCCCAACCAGGAGATGCGAGCCGTCGTCAACGGCTTTGCGCTGCTCGGCTCGTTCTCGCAGGAACTAGCCGCGCTTAAGTTTGCCGGCAAGCTGCAAACCGCCGTCGAGGAAGATGGCATATCGCAGAAGGAGCTCGGCTTCACCGCCGACGGAACGTCCGCACCGCTCGGCTCCGGCGCCGCTCCAGCCGCACCCGCGAACCCAGCCTGGCGCGTCATCGTCTCCTTTCCGCCGTCGTACGATCCGCCGGCCGCACCCGTGTCCACCACATCCGACACTACCGGCCTGCATGAAGGCCGTGCGGTCGTTGCATCCCTTGGTCCCAACGAATTCCTCGTCGCCGGCATCGACTGCCGCGTGCAGTTCGCCCTCCCTGTGCACTCCGCAGGCAAGCAGCCGCAGATGCTCAAGGTGGAAGAAGGCTACTACGACGGCACCACCTGGAAACCTACTCGCCTGTGGAACGGCGACGAAACCGACTACGGTCTAAACTTCGGCGGCAAAGGCTCTTTGCTGCGCATCACTATGGGGAGTTACTGATGAAAACTCTATTTGTAACCGCGAATGATCGCAATAGGCTCCACTACACCGTATCTGTAACCGGAACAGTTGCGTGTGCGCTCTTTCTCCTCGCGCAGCCGCTGTTGGCGCAGACTTCGACCACCACCGCAAAATATTCGTGGCAGAAAATCCAGATGCCCACCGCGGCCGAAGTCGCCAAAGTGTGGGTAAACCCGCCGTCCGAGTACGGCCCCGAGCCCTACTACGGGATGAACGGCCCCGTCACCCTCGAATCGCTCGCCCATGACCTCGACGTTATGAAGTCGCTCGGCTTCCACGCGGTCACCGCTCAGGCGGGCGGCGGCATGCCCGTCACCTATCTCTCGCCCGAATACTTTGCCTTCTTCAAGCAATTCGTCCTGGAAGCTAAGAAGCGCGACATGAAAGTGTGGATCGTCGACGACATCGGCTATCCATCTGGCTTCGCGGGAGGCATCTTCGCCGACTCGAAAGACAAACACGACCTCAGCATGCAAGCGCTTACACTCGGCCAGCGCATCCCCGTCAAAGCCGGCGAGCCCCTCAATCAGACCGTCAGCCCGAATGCGATCGCGGCCATCGCCACCAGCCCTACCGGCGAACGCATCGCCGTTCCCATCAACGCTGGAAGCATCTCCTGGATCGCGCCCGCCGCCTCTGACTACACCGTCGCGGTCGTTGAGCACGTCTTCCGCACCTCGCCCACCAAGAGCGACACCAACCCCACCCACGCCAAGGACTCCACCCAGCCGCTCGAGGACTACCTCAACCCTGCAGCCACTGCCGCCTACCTCGAGGCCACCCACAACGGCTATTACAAAGCGATGCCGGAGCTTTTCGGCTCGACCATCCTCGGCTTCCGCGGCGACGAGCCCGACTACTCCATTGCCGGCCTGCCCTGGACACCCGCCTTCTTCGATACCTTCGAAAAGGCGAAGGGCTACGACATCCGCCCGTATCTCGGCGCAATCCTTCTCTCGCTGGGCGGCGGTCGGCCACGTCCTCCCGCCGCAGTCAGCACCACAGCTACAGCTCCCACGCCCGCCATGGCGCCCGCATCCGATCCGGCTTTCATCCCCGCCGGCCCGCCTTTGCCCTCAACCAAACTCACCGATAAAGAGCTTCGCGCCAAGGCCGACTACTACGACGTCTTCTCGCAGATGTTCCGCGACGGCTTCTTCAAGCCTCAGGGCGTCTGGTGCGCCGACCACGGTGTCTCCTACCAGGTCCACCTCAACCATGAAGAGATGGAGATGGACCTCACTCGCTCCGAGGGCGACTTTATCCGCGACATGAAGTACGTCGAGGAGCCGGGGATCGACTCCATCTGGCACCAGATCTGGACCGACACCGTCTCCGACTTCCCGCGCCTCGCTTCCTCAGCCGCGCACCTCTACGGCCACCCGCGATCCTTCACCGAAAGCTTCGCCGCCTACCGCCCCGCTCCCGACATCACCATGGCGCGCTACATCCTCAACGAACAACTCGTCCGCGGAATCAACGTGATGGAGACGATGTTCTATCCCGCCACGCGCCCCGCCTCCGCCGGGCCTGAGCCCGCGCGGCCCATACTTCCCGCGAATCCTAACGCCCCCGCCGGCGCAGCAGCACCACCCCGCCGCGGTGGCCCGTCCGAACTCATGCGCGATCCCGGCTTCCCCGCACTGGCTGACTACGTCCGCCGCGTCGGCTACGTCATGAGCATGGGCCGCCCCGCCGCTTCGGTCGCACTCTACATCCC
>JALYIG010000206.1 GCA_030775885.1 Acidobacteriota bacterium
TGCCGCTGACCGCCTCCCAACCGCCCCCCTGGACCACCACCCCTGCCGCCCCCAATTCTCCTGTCCACGACCCCACCGTCATCCCCTCGACCACGACTCCCAGCACCACCACCCCGACACCGACACCGACCCTCACCGCCACCGACCCTCACCGCCACCGGCGACCAGCGACCGGCGACCGGCGACCGGCGACTCATCACTCGCCGTTTGTTCGACTGCGGCGATCGTTTGGATCCTCACCTCTTCGCTGCGCCTGAAAACCGGCCCCAGCCGATGCCCCTACGGAGGTTTACGAATGTGGCGAGCGGGCTCGGACATCGTTGCCGGCGCCGACACGTAATGTCGTTTGACCAGTCGGTGGGGATTGGCCTCGAGGAGCGAGTCGATCACCGTTGCTGTTGACAGCGCCACTACGCTTGTCTCGAACGTGCCCCACCCTTTGCCGCTCGCGACCGCCCAACTTGGACGAGCACACCGCTGGCATTGAGTCGGAATCTCGCCATGGCCTCGCTCGTGCCGTTCTCCTCCGCGATCTGAGCGGGTGTCTTGTCCTTGTATGCCGCCTGTAGGAGAACGGAACGTGGGAGGAGCAGGCAACCCCCGAGCCAGTCAGCCTCTTCCTCCTGCTCCACATCGCACGTGACAAACGACATCTCGCCCACCTTCTCCACAGTGCGCAAGGTGTGGCCGAGGGAAATGTGGGCCAGTTCGTGAGCCTGGTTGCTGCGGGTTCGGCCCGGCGTGTGCAGTGGGTTATACACGACGACCCGTCTGCCGCTCGCCAGCTTGAACGTCGCGGCGGAGAAGGCATCGGCCTGCAAGTCCTGCAGTCCTTGGAGGCGTTCTAGCGGTACCAGACGATCCGCCGGGACCATGGCGACGCCGAGATCCTCGGCGTAGGCCTCCAGCGGAACGGGATCATTCTCCCCACATCGGAGCCGTTTCCGGATCGCGGCAGCGTGCCGCTCGGCCTCGGCCTTGAACCCGCGCCGCACCTCTCGACCTCAGTCCCAGTCTGGGGAGGTTTCGAGAGCCTCCTGCATTTCGATCAGCAGGTCGCCGAGCAAGCGCATCGCCGGCGGGGTAAACGTTCTTGCCGCCCGGAGATGAACGGCGAGTCGGCGATCCTGCTTCTGGAGCGCGTCGTACATGGTGCGCACCAATCCTGCGATCTTCTCGACGTCATCCGGTGAGAGCGTGGGATCGAGACGGAGGTGCTCGCTGATCACCTCGGGCGTGCTCACCGACCTGGTCGTCGGGTTGAGGAAGCGCTCAGGGGGAAGTCCCAGCCACTCTACGATCCGGCGGAAGGTCGTCAGGTCGGGTGTGCGACCCTGCTCCACCCGGGAGAGAGTGGCGACGGGCACACCACATTGGGCGCTCACCTCCCGCAGGCTGAGGCCCAGCTCGGCCCGGCGCTGCGAGAAGAGCGGGGCCAGGTCGTCGAGTGGATCGGAGGCGTATTGTCCCATCAATGAGACATCAGGGGTCTACCGTCCCGATTCCATGCTATTCTCGTCAACGAGACAGACGATTGTCTCTGCACCGCTTCATCATAACGAAGAGGAGAGCGCTGTGACTAGCACCGAGACCCCCACCCCCGAGGCTCATCCCCTCCACGAGTACTCGATCATCGTCGACGGGCAGAAGAAGGAGGTCGCCTCCGACGTCGTGAGCTACGACCAAGTGGTCGAGTTCGCGTACCCCGGCGAGGTCCACGATCCGCAGTACACCTTCACGGTCACGTACCGGCACGCCGCCGAGGAGAAGCACGACGGCACCCTGCGTCCGGGCAAAACCGTGCGGGTGAAGAAGGAGGGCACCGTCTTCAATGTCACCCGTACAACTAAGTCGTAGCCCGGACCTTCAGCAGTTGCGGGACGAGGGGTACGAGGTCCGCGCTACGGACCTCGGCCATCTCGTCGTCGACAACGTCCCCTACGTCAATAGCCAGCGCCAGGTGGTGCGCGCCAAGATCGTGTCGAAGCTCGCCATGGCGGGCGACGTGACGGCAAACCCCGTCACCGATCACGTCGTGTTCTGGACCGGCGAGTCGCCCTGCGACGCCAACGGCACGGCATTGCCCAACATGGTTAACCCGGGCCAGTCCCCGCTGGAACCGGACCTGGTCGCCACGTGCAGCTTCTCGTGCAAGCCGGCGACGCCGTACGCGAACTACCAAGCCAAGATGACAACCTACGTGGCGATGGTGTCGGGTCCTGCGCAGGAGATCGATCCCGAGGTGACGGCGCAGACCTACCGCGTGGTCGAAGACAATGACTCCGACTCGCCGTTTGTGTACCCGGACACGGCGTCAAGCCGCGCGCGAATCGCAGCGCTGATGGACCGCTTCCGCGGGCAGCGCATCGCTATCGTCGGACTTGGCGGGACTGGGGCGCACATCTTCGACCACGTCGCCAAGACCCGGGTAAAGGAGATCCACCTCTTCGACGGTGACGACTTCCTGTCGCACAACGCCTTCCGGTCGCCGGGAGCCGCGTCGCTGGAGGCGTTGAACGTCAAGCCCAAAAAGGTCGACAGGCTGAAGGCGATGTACTCGGTGATGAAGCACGGCATCGTGGCGCATCCGTACGCAATCTCCAAGGACAACGTCGAGGAACTGCGCAGCTTCGACTTCGTCTTCCTGAGCATGGAGGGCGGGGTGATCAAACGCTGCATCGTTGACAAGCTCACTGAGTGGGGAATGTCGTTCATCGACGTGGGCATGGGCCTCAAAAACGGCGGCCAGAGCCTGATGGGCGTCCTGCGTGTCACCACGAGCACGCCAGCAAAGCGCGCCCACGTAGATAGCTGCATCGACTTCAGCGAGCCGGGCCCGGACGACATCTACGACGAGAACATCCAAGTGTCTGACCTCAACTGCCTCAACGCTGTGCTCGCCGTGATCAAATGGAAGAAATTGACAGGCGTCTATGCCGATCTGGAGCATGAGCACTTCTCCACGTACACGCTCGACGGCAATACCATCACCAACGAGGACCTGCCGTCGTGAGACTTGACCGAGTCGAGCCGCATTTTGTCGAGTTCATTCCCGATGTCCTCGAGGACGGCGTCGTCTACATTTCCGTCCCCTACGGCGCCATCATCCATGCGTGGTGCTGCGGATGTGGCAGCAAAGTGTCAACGCCGCTGAGTCCAGCCCAGTGGAACTTCACATACGACGGCGAGCACATCTCGCTGTCGCCGTCGGTGGGCAGCGGTGCGCTGCAATGCAACTCGCACTACATCATCAGCCGCAACGAGGTGCGCTGGGCTCGCCCGCTCACGAAGACCGAGACGGCCGCATCGTTGCAACGCGACCACGCCGCTGCTGCGCAGCACTACAAGCCCGAAACGACTGCATCAGTTGCAAGGGATTCGTGGTGGCGACGCTGCAATACGTGGGTACGCGCTCGCATCGGCCGCTGATCACTTCGGTTCACCCTGGCGATCGACCACTCGCCGAACGGATCCTTCACGGCTCGCCGGCCTCTTTTACGATCCGCGGACGGCCACTCCGGTGTCGTCGGAGAGCAGGGTCTCGACCCACGCGTGCCCAGCGCGCCAGTCCAGGAGGTAGAGGAACTCGCGAATGTCCATCAGGGTGCGCCAGGTGGATCCCGGGCATGGCACCTCGGTGCACCACCCTGGTTGCGTGCCTCCACCGCCTCGACGAGCATCTTGCGGATCCGGGGCGAGCATGTCGAGTGGCTCCAAACCGTTCAGGTGGCATTGGCGGTCGAATACATGGAACGCTCGGCGGCCTTCACTACGAGGTAGTGGTTCAAGTGTGCCTGAACACACCTTGTGAGCTGTCGAACCGAGGTACACGCTCCAAGTCCTCCAGCCCAAGCTATATGGAGGCATGATCTTCCAGTTCCTGGTTTGCAGCGACCGATGCGCGCCAGCCGAGACCGCCGCGTACCCGGGCGAATCCGCCCATGGCGCGGGTTGGTACCTGCGGGGATTCGCCAGCGACATCGCCGAGCTGCCCGAGACGCCAGTTACCACGTGCCTTGGGCGGCTCTGGCCTCCAACACCACGGCCAGAGACCGTGTTCGGCGACGCCTCCATCCTGGACAACGAGCCCTTCGGTATGTGATCTGAGCAACCGTGTCCAGGAACCGCGAGACTGGACCCCATGACGACGGCCATGGCGTGACGATGGACTACGAGCTCCGGATCCAGGATCCGACGGACCCGGCTAGAAGTCTGCTCGTTGATGTCATAGTCAAGCTTGTAGGTGAAGGAGTCGTCGTCTACGGGCGGTGGTTCTTCGGCTTCCTAACGGGGTCAGGTCTTGACGCGCTATTGGCGGTGCCGGGGGTCGCGACAGTCATGCGAACGACAGCTCTGGACATCCTGGTTGGGCTGGACGCCGTTACAGACCGAGCCGGACTTCAGCGCCTCCTTGAAATAGCGGCCATCAACCCAACATTCAATCCGCTCATAATCAAGAACACGACTGGGCTCTTAATTCACCCGAAGATGCTGCTGATGCGGTATGAGGACGGCTCTGGCGCGATCATTGTTGGGTCAAACAATATGAGCGGCAACGGCCTGAGTGGGAACGTCGAAGGTTATTCGATCCTGCGCTACAGCCCCCATGACCATGTCGATCTCTCAGATTGGGACGCCTTTCTCGCCCGTTGGAAGCCATCGATCTTCCCAATCGATGACGATGCCCTTGAGCGAGCGAAGCAAAATGAGAAGCGAATGGTGCGCGTACGCATGGCGATCAACAAAGGTGTGGTCGCCGATGGTCAACTGCTCGAGGTCACACCGGGAACCGGCCAAGAAGCCCTGCACGAACATATGCTCGGAGTGCAGTTGCCAAAAAGCGACCGCTGGTCGCAAGTCCAAATCTCCAAACCGATCGCTCGCGACTTCTTTGGGTTCGAGCCCGGTGTCGGCGCCGCACCAGTCCTCACACTCCGGGAATATGGAACACCCGAGCCCGAGCGAGCACGTCCCATGCTTTATCTGCCCAAGAGCGACACAATTCGATTCGAGGTAGCCGCTGCAAAACGTGCGGGTGCATATCCGGCTGTCGGTCGTCCTGTCGCATTACTGCGACGGGAGAGCGCAGAAGAGCAGCGCTACCGATACGTGTTCCTCATGCCCGGTGATCCCGGACATGCCCAAGTCGAGGCTCTCATCAGCGGAGCGTTTGCGGGTAGAGGACTACCGCGTGTAGTTCTCGCTAGAAATCAAGTAACAGCCGCGTGGCCAGAATGCCCTCTGTGAAAACGCGTCTACGGTCCGTTCATACCCATGATGACATTATATGGAAGTACTTTGGGACCTCGTGTCTTCCGTCCTGACGGCTTAGCGAAGATAAGGATGTGCTCGTGCACGGTCTTGAAAAGAAAGTTGGGCGGAAAAGGGTAACTGCCAAAGATGGGCCGCTGGGCGCCCCACGACCCCCAACGCCCCCCGGTCCCGTCCTTCGACCATATGATTTCACCGACAAGTACGAAACCCAGACTTCGGAGGCTCACGATGAAATCGGCAGCAAGCGGAAACGTGAGAAGTCCGTGGTCGGTGTGTTGGCTAACGTTCGCCGTTACAAGGCAGAGTTTTCTTCCAGGTACCAGCACGCGATAACACTCACGCCACACTGGCTCGATTTCACCAAAGAACTGTGTGTACCCGGCGACGTTTCCGAGGTTGAAGCCATTTCCGCCATAGCTAGCTTTGTTCCAGTATGGTGGGCTTGTTACGATCAGATCAATAGCGCCGTCGTCAAGAGCTGCAAGGCGCCGGCTGTCACCAACGTTGACCGAAAGGAAAGCGTCCTCTTGACCAGGCGGGGCATCTGACACGATCCGCTTGGCATAGGCCTCGTTTTGTTCATAGCAAATGACATTGCGACCGAGCGCTAATCCGGCGTGCGCCGTGTTCCCAACCCCCGCGAATGGATCCAAGACCGTCTCGCCAAAGAAGCTAAATAGTTTGATGAGACGGTGCGGGATCTCAACCGGGAAGACTGCCGGGTGGTCGGGGTCGCTCGTATTCGCAATGTGCCAGACTGTCTTTGTCCACTCGCGCCATTCTTCCTTGGAGACACGGCTTTTTTCCTTACGGTCGTTCGTAGGTTGCGACATCTCTTAGGTCTCTTTCCAGGACGCCAAGGCGCGCTTCAGTCCGTGCTCGGAAATCGATAGTCGTCCAGCGACTGTGAGCTCCCGGACGAACCGAGCGAGTTCATCGCCCAAATCAAAGGGAAGTCCCAGAGCTTGGATCAGTTCAGCGTCGATCGCCTTCAGAAGCTCTGGTTGTGAATGCGGACAATACGACAAGGTAGTTCGACCACCGTTTACGCTAAATACCGGCTGCTCGACGATCTTTGACCAAAGGTGGATACCGAGACTTGCAAGGCGATCAACGGTTATTGGTCCAAGATTCTTCAGAGATATGGGTATACCGGAAACCCATCCGCTCGGTACATGGAAGGCGTCCCCCTCCACCCGCCATAGCCAGTAGACCAGGCGGCTCGATAGGAGTGCGTACGAGGCGTCTGCTGTCCGAGAATCTTCGAAGTCGAGTTCAAGCACTGAACTCGTGCTCGGATCCTTGGCATTTGTAGTTACGGCTGGTCCGTTTCTGTAGATGCTCAGCCAATTATAGGCCGTTCCAGCAACGTAGATCTTCGTATCAGACGAGCTTTTGAAAGGAGGCACAAGCCGCTTAGCCGTCACCAGATCATCACCCAGACATTCAGCTCGCGCTCGCAACTGAATGAGAGCCGACCCTTGTGTGTCGGTGCCGACCTTCGGTACCCCCGCAGCAATCGAGAAGGTCCCCATGTCGACGGTCGGTATAAGCTTAAAGAGTTTTTCCCGGTTTCGGCTGGTCCACCGCATGATAGGACCTGTAATGACTTTGTTCTCATGAGTCGCGACCCTCGAAATGATCGCCGTGCGCTGCTTCACGTCGTCACCAAAGAGAGCATCCGGCGTCCGATCGAAGAACTCAAAGATCCATTTTCCCCCCACCACCCCAGTTGTCTCGCGCAGACGTCGGAGGGCATGACCCGTCCCGTACCCAATTGACATAGGCACGACCATCGCCCCGACCCCTCCGCTCCGCAGCTGACTGCACAAGAGTTCCACGAAAGGAAGGTAGAGGTCGGTCGACATGCTGGGATCAGCGAGACAGCTGTAGCGCTCGCCGAGCCAGGTGAGATCCTTGCGGTCCCCAAGCCTCGCGTACGGCGGGTTCCCGAGCATTACAGTAAATCCGTTGCGTGACCACGACGGAATGTCATTTTCATGAGCGAACAACGTCGCTGTTGTCGTCACCCCGTCCAGTATCGCCAGCGAGTCAGCGCAGATCAGCCGCTGGCGGATTGCTCTCCACAACGGTTCCACGGGACCGCGTGTCCGCTGGCCACGAGCTAGCAGCCAATCGACAAGGAGGACGAACGCGCACATGTCGACCCCACATTCCTCGATGTCGATTCCGTGAAGGCTCGCGACGGCGGCATCGGGACAGAGGCCGCACTCGATGAGACGAGAGAACGCGGCTCGTAGGAACACCCCCGTGC
>JALYIG010000207.1 GCA_030775885.1 Acidobacteriota bacterium
GGCTTCATGTTGCCCGCTCCCAGGGAGGGCGACGTGTTTGTGACCCTCGCGCGCAGCAAGCTCGAAAGTGTGTTTCGAACAGGAAATAGATGAACCAGCTTCAGTCATACCGCACGCAGCATGACAGTTGCCGGCAACCGATTTCAGGCTATGCCTATGAGCACAAAGCTTTCCTCCGTGAATCCCTACCTTCGCGACCTTGTCGCGCGGAAAAGTATGATCATTCGTTCGGTAGTCACGTCCTCTGCGATTAAGGGGATTCGTGTCGTGTTCAAGACGCCCCGGAAAAGAGCCGACAAATCACCCGTCCGTGAAAGGCGCTTCAAGCAGGAGAAAGTTTAGCGGCGGACTCAGGCGTCCGAGCAATCACGCTGCGGAATAGTCGTCATTGGCGCGTATCCGCTGCCATCCCCCAGACGGGGTCAGCGAATCCATCGATTCCGACAGTTGTCGTTTTAAAAAGGTCAATTCTGGTGTTAGTTGTCCTTATAGGAAGGACAAGTGCGCGACCTCATTCGTCAAAAAATCGTCGATGCTCTCGTGGAGCCTATTCCCGACTTCACGCGAAGGGACGTCCACATCCCTGCTATCGCTAACAAGGCAATAGCAGTTGTCGGCATGCGCCGTGCGGGCAAGACGACGTTTCTGTGGCAGACCCTCCAAGACAGGCTTGAAGGCGGTACTCCAAGGGATGGGTTGCTGTACTTCGGTTTCGAGGATGAGCGCCTGGCCGGCATGACCGTCGCGGATCTCGGGATCATTGTGGAGGAGTATTACAGGCTGCATCCTGAATGGCGTAATGGCCACCGCCCGGTTTTTTTCCTGGATGAGATCCAGACCATATCCGGCTGGGAGGTCTTCACCCGCCGTTTATTGGAAACGGAGAAAATGGATTTGTTTCTATCAGGATCGTCGGCCCGGCTGCTGTCTCGGGAAGTGGCGACCAGTATGCGCGGGAGAGCTCTAGAGGCGCTCGTGCATCCATTCAGCTTCCGAGAGTATCTGCGATATTTCGGCCGGGAACCATTGCGGACCGTTGGTCAACTTCCCAAGGCTGCGCGTTCAGCGTTGGAAAAGGACTTGCGAACTTATCTTACCCAAGGTGGCTTTCCGGAATCACTTGGCGCCGCGGCCAGGGATCGTTTCGAGCTGCTACGAAGTTATGTGGACACCGCGTTGCTGCGTGACGTGATTGAACGGCACGCCGTATCGAATCCGGTCGCGCTACGCTGGATGGTGCGCCATCTGCTTGCCAATCCTGCCGGCTCGTTCAGTGTTAACAAGTTTCACGGCGATCTTCGCTCGCAGAACATTCCGGTCGCGAAAGACACCCTCCATGCGTATCTGAGTCACCTGGAAGACGCATTCCTCATCCGTACGGTGTCTATGTCGTCCGGCTCCGAAAGGCAGCGGATGGTCAATCCTCGAAAGGCGTATCCGATCGACATGGGGCTGATACCTGTCTTTGATACAACCGGTCGCGGCAATGTGGGGCACGCTCTTGTGACCGCAGTGTTGCTCGAGTTGGAGAGGCGGGGTACGACGCGCTCCTATATGCGAACAGCAGACGGATTCGAAGTTGATTTCCTGGTTCGCTACCCCGAGGGAGGAGAGGAGCTGATACAGGTGTGCTCGGATCTCGATGAAGTAACCACGAAGGAGCGCGAGCTGCGCGCATTGCTTACGGCTGGACGCGAGCGTCCGGGTGTCGGACTTCGGCTCATCAGTCTCGAGCCGGAAGCGCCGCGCGACTTGCCGGCCGGTATTGTTTGGCAATCAGCTTCTGATTGGCTTCTGAGCGCCCAACCCGAGACGATCGGCGCAGCGCCGAGGCGCCGCGCAAGAAAGCGAGCCAGTCAATGAGTTTGCCGAGCGGCGATACATGATTCGTCCATTTCGGAATAAAGGTCCGTCTAATCCGGATTGTGATCTCTTTTGAGACTGCCCAAGCGGTGGGCGAAGTGGTCGCGGGCAGATCATTGCAGGGCTGTTTGTCAGGCTAGCACCCGCGTACGGGTGATTGGTCAGCGGATTTTATGTGTAAGGAATGTGTAAGTGCTTCGGCCTATGCAATCAGCATATTGCGCACTGAAAGTGCGATGCGCCTACTCAATTTGCTGCGCGGAGTCGATGACCCGCGCGCATGACTGAATATTTCGTGGTGCCCGAGGTCGGAGTCGAACCGACACGCTTTTAAGGGCGGCGGATTTTGAGTCCGCTGCGTCTACCAATTCCGCCACTCGGGCTCGAGGGTGGGCGCGAATTATAGCCGAGTACGCCGCGGCGTTCAGGGGTCTGAGGGGGCTGAGCGATCTCGGGGGCCGCGCGGCCGCGGGCGGCTGCGGAATGCAGCGACCCGGCGTCGATTGCCCTACCATGCGCGCGTGCAACGCCACGATTTCGCCTATGAGCTGCCGCCCGAACTGATAGCCCAGACTCCGCTCACCGAGCGGTCGGCGAGCCGGCTGCTGGTGCTGGATGCCGGGGACGGGCGTCCCGTCGAGGGGGGCGGCACGCTGCGGGATTGGACTCTGCGGGACCGCACCATGCACGACTTCGCCGGGCTCCTGCGTGCGGGGGACCTCCTTGTTTTCAATGACACGAAGGTTGTCGCGGCGCGGCTTGCGGGGACTAAGCCGTCGGGCGGCCGCGTCGAAATTTTCTTGGAGCGAGTCGTCGCCGAAGAAGAAGCGCTTGTGCAGTTGCGCGCCAGCAAGCCCATTCGTGAGGGGCTGGAGGTGACAACGGCAGGGGGTGTTGTACGCATCCTTGGTCGCCAGGACGACTTGTGGCGCGTGGGGTTTCCTGGATCGGCGCTGGAGTTTTTCGAGCGGTGGGGTGATGTGCCGCTGCCGCCATACATCCACCGTGCGACGGACGCGAATGATCGGGAGCGGTACCAGAGTATTTTCGCGCGCGAGCGGGGCGCGGTTGCTGCGCCGACTGCGAGTTTGCATTTCGATGCACAGCTCGTGCGGGAAATCGAAGCGCGAGGTGTGAGCCGTGCTTTCGTAACACTACATGTGGGGGCGGGGACGTTTCAGCCGGTGCGGACGGATGACTTGGAGTCACATGTCATGCATGCCGAGCGTGTTTCCGTCAGTGCCGCCACGTGTGCCGCGATAGACAAGACCCGAGCGGCGGGCGGCCGCGTCGTCGCGATTGGTACGACAGTAGTTCGTGCGCTGGAGTCCGCTGCGTTAGCAGCGGGAGCGTCGGACATTAAGGCTCCGGCAGATGCGGCGACGTCACGTCCCGGCGCGTGGTCCTTATCCGACGCACCGTCAGGACCGGGTGCTCCGTCTTGCTCCGACGCTACGTCGCAGCCCAACGTTCCCTCAGGGACCGGAGCTCTGCCACAACCCGGCGGGGGGCCGTTGTCCGACATCGCATCACCGGCACCCGGGCGCCCGGCGCCACACTCTCCGATTACCGCGGTCACCCCGCGTTTGCCGCCAGCGGGCTGGTCCGGGGAAACACGCCTCTTCATCCGCCCGGGTTTTAACTTCCAGGTGACCGACGCGTTGCTAACGAACTTCCATCTGCCCGAGTCCACACTCCTCATGCTGGTGTGTGCGTTCGCGGGGAAGGATTCAGTGTTGGCGGCGTATGAGCACGCAGTGCGCGAGCGATACCGTTTTTTCAGCTATGGGGATGCGATGTTTTTGACGAAAGCGAGGGTGGGCGGTTGAGGCCGAAGTTCGAGCTACTGGCAACTGACGGCGCGGCTCGGCAGGGTCGCCTGACCCTGGCGCATGGAGTCGTGGAGACGCCGGCATTTATGCCGGTCGGTACTTACGGGACGGTGAAGGCGATGACGCCCGAGGAATTGGAGGGCCTGGGGGCGCAGGTCGTCTTGGGCAACACCTTTCACCTGATGTTGCGGCCGGGGTCGCAGATCGTGGATGCGCATGGGGGGCTGCATGGGTTCATGCACTGGTCTCGGCCCATCCTCACCGATTCCGGCGGGTTTCAGGTGTTCAGCCTGAAGAGCCTGCGAAAGATCACCGAGGA
>JALYIG010000208.1 GCA_030775885.1 Acidobacteriota bacterium
CGGTGCACCCGACGGCTACCACGATTGGGTTCTCGCCAATGAGAACATGGCCAAAGAGCTGGCCGCTAAAGGCTATCATTATCAGTTCGTATTTGCCCGCAATGCCGGGCACACCGACCGCACCGTCAAACAACAGACTCTGCCCGAGGCTCTGGAATATTTGTGGCAGGGATACTCTGCCGCGCAGCCAAAGAATTGATTGGAGTGGGGCCCATTCAGCGGAGATCGCTTCGCGAATACTCGTCACAGCTATCCTCCTCGGCAGGATAACTCGCCGCCTCCGCGCGAAAAAGGAGTTACCAGTTATAGTTAGTCTTCGCGAAGAGTGAGCGCCGGATCGCTTCGCATGGCAGAGCGAGCCGGGCCAAGGCTCGCGATAATTGCAACCGTCAGCAGGGCAGCCGGAGCGCCGGCAAGAGCGAACAGGTCGAATGACTTCACGTTGTACAGAAACGACTGCATCAGTGAGCCGCCAAAAGGAATCAACAGCAGCGAGATAACAATACCGGCCGCGGCCATCTTGAAGCCGTCAAAAAGAATCATCCGCCACAAGTCCCCGCGGGCCGCCCCCAATGCAACTCGGATGCCCAGTTCCTTACTACGTTGCTGAACTACATAAGCCAGCAGCGCATAAATTCCGGCCGCCGCTAAAACCAGCGTTAGAATTGCAAATGCCTGAAAGAGCCACAAGGCGAAGCGCCGAGCCGCCAGGGCTGAGTTAGCGTGGCTTTCCAGAGTACGTATATCCGCTATGGCGAGTTCAGGGTCCACCGCATGTACTGCGGCACTCACGGAAGGCGTCAGCGACAAGGGATCCCCACCGCTTGTGCGGACTACGAAGAAAACCGAGATGTCCTCCACCTGCTCTAGCGGGAACCACAAGGCGGGCTTAATATCCATGTCGGCGGGACTATCTTGAATACCGGCCACCACGCCAACAATTTGAGCTTGGTCATTCAGCTTCAGCGACGCCCCCACCGCGTTGCCCTGAGAAAAGTATCGCTTGACCAAGGCATTGTTCACGATCAGAGTGGCTGGCCGCCCGTTCGCATCTCGCACACCATCAAACAGCCGTCCGTCCAGGAGTCGCATACCGGCAGCTTCGAAGTAGCCGGGTGTCGCTGCCTGGTAACGTGCCCCCGTGTCCTGGTTAGAGCTAGGCCGTCCTACAATTTCAAAACCTGTGTTCTCGTCATAGCCGCTCCACGGCAGATTTGTTGTCGCTCCAACCGCCGAGACACTCGAGATCTCTTTGATCCTCGTAAGAATTTGGTCGTACAGGCGCGCCGTCGATCCACGCTTCGGTTCAGCATTGATCGGGATGTTAAGCTTAAAGGTTAGAGCTCCCGCCGCATTGAAACCGTGGTCGCGCGCGTTGATTTCACGATAGCTGCGAAACAGAAACAATGCCCCGGCGCACAGCAGGCCGGCGAGGGCCACTTCTGCCGCCACCAGCACGGCGCGAAGTCTACGCGAGTCGCGGCTGGAGGTAACTCGTTGGGACTCAAGAGCGCCGATGCCGCCCCACGGCAGAACACCGGCGATCAGCACCGCGATCATTGAAACGGTCACGGCAAAAACGGCCGAGATCCAGGTGAGCGAAATTTCATGAGCCCTGGGGAAATCGGCCGGCAGCAGTTGATGTAACAAAGGAAAAGCGACCCTGGCGAATAGGAGTCCCAGGGCCGAACCCGCCACTGCAATCAGAAGGTTCTCCGCAAGTCCCACGCGGAGCAGTTGCCATGCACTCGCTCCCAACGCGCGGCGAAGGGATAACTCTTTGCGCCGTGAGACAGCGCGGGCTACGCAAAGACCCGCAATATTGGCGCACGCCACTACCATCACTAAGCCACCGGCAGCGGCCAGAAGCCAGACCACTTGGCGAGAGCGGCCAGTCACTTCATCCAGCAATGGTGCCACTCGAGCAGTCCAAACGCCATAATCTGGATAGCGGCGGCTGTAACTGGCGGCCAGCATGGCTAACTCCCGGCTTGCTTGGGCCCTGGTGAATCCTTCACGTATGCGCGCCACTGCATTGCAATAGTGGAACGCTCGAAGCACTTGCTCTGGAGCATCAAGGAAGTCGATCGGCATCCAGACATCTACCGTCTCACCCTGCAGGGGAGAGCGGTAGTCTCCACCGACGTGTTGAAAACCTTCAGACGCAACGCCGACGATGGTCCACGCTTCACGATTCAGGCGGACCGGCTTACCGAGAATGTTCGGATCGGACCTAAAGTAGTCGCGCCAGAGTCGGTGACTGATGATGGCGTTTCGAATGCCATGGTGCAAATCCGCGTCACTAAAGGAGCGTCCAAGAAAGGGCGGCTTACCTAGCACAGAAAAATAGTCGCCCGTGATTTCAACGCCCGTAAGCTGTTGGGAATGGCCTGCGCTGGCAGTAAGTTCCATGTCGCGGCCCGTGTAGAGGGCCATCGATTCTATGGACTTCGAGTTAGACCTATAGTAGAGAAAACGTCCGAGTGCCAGCGGAAACTTCGGCTGACCGGTACTCGCGTCATACAGGCGAACCAGCCGCTTCGGAGATCGGTAGGGTAAAGGCCGGAGAATAACTCCTTCGAGCATACAAAAGATGAGGGTGTTGATAGCTACGCTCGCGGAGAGCACCAGCACCGCTACCAAGCCGAAGCCCCGGTTACGGAGCAGCGCGCGGAAAGCGTGCCGTAAGTCCGAGATAGCACCGTCAAGCCAGCGGAAGCCGAATTCTTCGCGAGACGTCTCCAGTCCCTGAGAGACCAGCCCTACCCGCAGCCGCGCGCGCCGTTTCGCCTCCTGAAGCGAAAGTCCTTGCCGCTGAGCCGAGTCGATTTCCAGATCCAGATGCGCCTGTAACTCCTCCCTCCTCTCAGCCGTCAGGCGATCTCGTTGAAGCATCGCTTTGATTCGCCAGATCCATTCCCGCATGAAGCTACTCCAGCACCTTCGTCATAATGCTCGCCATTCGCAGCCATTCAGCACGTTCCGCTTCAAGTTGTTTGCGGCCTTTTGCCGTCAAATCGTAAAATCGGGCGCGACGGTTAGTTTCAGTGACTGCCCACTTTGCGCCTACCCAGCCCTTGGCTTCCAGCCGGGTCAGTCCCGGATACAACGTACCCATGTTCAGTTGCAGCGCGCCGTTGGACACCTGCTCCAGACGCGCGGCAATAGCATACCCATGTTGCGGACCAAGCACTGACAGGGTGTGAAGAATCATCAAGTCCAGAGTCCCTTGCAGAACTCCGGCACGAGCTTCATTTGGCATCCTAATATAGTGTGCCGCAGTCCTATTAGTTTGTCAAATGGAAGGTTTGTCAGTATCGTTTGCACGGTCGTTCCTAAACCGTCTTGTTCCTCCGCGGCTCTTCTAGCGCGACGGACGATCTCAGGGCTCCCGGGCCTTTCTTTGTCGGCGCCCGGACCCTTGCCACGGGCCTGCCCGTATCTGGATCTCGTTGCAACAGCCGCCGCAGCCGATTTAGAATTTGGCTAACCCTAAGCGCACTCATTGGAACTCCGCAGCCGGCTGGGAAGGTCGAGTGCGTTATCCAGCTTATGTTCGTCTACAAGTCGCTGCAGGCGCGCTCTCGCAACGCGCTCCTCGTCGGAGTAAAACGAGCCTTCGGAAAATCATGGTGTGCAATGGCAAACTCCATGGAACGGAGCAGATTTTCCAATCGGAGTCGTACCTCGATAACTTCGGCTGGTAGCTCCACCCCCGGGCGGGATGCACAACGGGAAGTCAATAGGCCTCTTGCGCAGCCCAATTCGCCGCATGCTCCGAGACCAGTGCCTTCACTAAACCTATAAGTTCGCAGGTGGCGAACCACACCAGATTCAGAAGTCCCCGCTTTCTAAAGTCTCTGCTTGCCTGATCGAAGACCTCCATCATCTCCAGCGCGAATGCGGCCCGGTACTTCGCTGGATAAAGCCTCAGAATGGCTCGATAAACTTTCTGCACGGCTTACACCTCACTCTCTTTCATTCGCGACGCCGCGATTCGCACAAGCTGCTTCATTCGGCCAATTTCAAGTTGCAGCTGCTTACGCCCCTCCTGAGCTAATTTGTAGCCTGTTTGTCTCGCGACTTATCTTTCTGCTCAAAACGCTCGATCAGTCCATCCTCAAGCAACCTCCGCAAAGCCCCATAAAGCGTTCCGGTGCTTAACATCACCCGCTCATTGCTCATCTGCTGAATATCCTGCATCAGCGCATACCCATGCCGAGGCTGATCGGCCAAGCTGGTCAAAATCAAAAACACAGGCTCGGTAAGCGGCCTGCTATCCTGCACGTCAGGATTTACAACGACATGTCGCATATCGCCATATTTACGATTTGTCTCTTACGAGGTCAAGCCCCATACTTAAACTTGAACTGTCCCTGACAGCCATCGAGGGTTGTCGCATGCGATTTGAGTCGAAGTAATATCGTCCGAACGGATTGATGTGCTTGCGAAGAAGCGGGGTGACATGACCCGACGTTTCGTCCTCGATCTGCTGCCACTGGGCGCGTAAATCGCTGACCATTCTGCCAATCTGGATGATGTTCCAGGCTACAACGGCGTTATGCAGGATCGATAAGCAACTGAAGGTATGCACCTGATCGCCGAAGCCGCAGCCTGACCCGTTTTCTATGACCGCCTTTTGTAAAGATGTGCGCGGCAAGATCTCACGTCGCCGCGCGCGATGGCTTTGTATTAGAATGTACTTGACGACTTAAAGTGACTCGAATAGAATTGGCTAATGCCGAAGACCGACACCGAGGTCCCAAATTCCCGCCTGGGGCGGCAGCCCAGCATTATAAGGCGCCTGCTCAAAGGTTTCCTGGCTCTCATCTTCCTCGGGGTGGCAGGAAGCGTCGTCTTGTTGGGCTTACTGTTGCTGGACCACAATAGGGAAACGACACTCCCAACGCCCACGGGCCCATTTGCGGTGGGCCGTACAACGTACGTCTGGACCGATTCCGCACACGCAGATCCGATGGCGCCGGCCCCTGGTGCTCAGCGTGAGGTTATTGCTTGGATCTGGTATCCCGCAGCGCCACAGAAATCACAGGCATTCGACGATTACTTGCCGCCTCCATGGCGGACCGCTCTCCA
>JALYIG010000209.1 GCA_030775885.1 Acidobacteriota bacterium
GCGCCGGCCCAGGCGGGGGCGGCAGTGGTGCCGCGGCCGACGAGCGAGCCGTATGCGGGCGATCTTGGGATATTCGAGACTCCAGGACGGGACAAAAAGCTGCAGATCGATCGCGTGATGCGCCTGCTGGAGATTGAGCCGGGAAAGGATGTCGCCGACATCGGGGCCGGCGGTGGCTGGTTTACGGTGCGCGCGGCGCGAAAGGTTGGTCCGCATGGGACGGTGTTCGCAGAGGAGATCAATTCGGCTGCGGTGAAGTACATCGATGCCCGGGCAGCGAAAGAGGGGCTGGGGAATGTGAAGACGCTGCTCGGAACGCCCGACGATCCTAAGCTCGCGCCAGGCAGCGTGGATGCGGTGATGATGTTGAAGATGTATCACGAAATTGCGCGGCCGTTAGTGGTCATGCATAAAGTGCGCGATGCACTGCGGCCGGGAGCGAAGGTAGGGATTATCGACAAGAATGGGAACGGAAGCGGAACCGACCATGGTGTACCGCAGGCGACGGTTGAGCGCGAGATGGCGGAGGCCGGGTTTGTCGAGGTGAAGGCGTACGACTTTACCAAAGCAGATGGGGAGGATTATTTTCTGATTTTTCGGGTGCGATGAAGGTTCCCAGCCGCCGCCGGTTCTGTGTGAAACTTTTTGTACGCCCCCATTTAGCTTGACACGCAGCGTATAATCAGGCTTGGCGTCGAACAGAATCCAACAGCTTTCGGATTGTGTCCCGGCAGCGCAAACGCGTCCTAACCTATTATTCTTGAGTATCTTACAAAGTATCCCTTTTGTTATCAGTTGTTTGCAAAATAGTCGAAAGAATAAGCCGTTTGTTTATAAGATCTTGCAGAAATTGGATAGGAGGTACCCCCCTTGGCTTAGAGCAGGTTGCTGGCGGGGCGGGTGGGTAAGGTGAAGTAGAAGGTTGACCCGCTGCCAAGGGTGCTGGTGGCCCAGATGCGGCCTCCGTGCTGGTTGACGATGGAACGGCAGATGGCGAGCCCGAGGCCGGTTCCGCCCATGGTGCGGGAGTCGGAGGCGTCGACCTGGTGGAAGCGCTCGAAGATGGATTCGAGCTTATCCTCGGGGATACCTCGGCCGGAGTCGCGGACCTGGATCTCAGCCTCGTTGGCGTCAATGCGCCGCGCGCGCAGGTGGATCTCAGTGCCGGGGGGCGAGAACTTGATGGCGTTGGAGATGAGGTTGGTGAGGGTCTGAAGGACGCGATCGGGATCGGCCCAGACGTTGACGCCCTGGGAGTTGAAGGTGATGCGAAGCTGGGCTTTGGATGCGCCGGTCTGCTGCAGACCGGCGGCTCGGCGAAAGAGGTCGTCGGCGGAGCACATGGTGTAGTGAAGCTCCGCCTTGCCGGAGCCGATGCGTTCGAGCTCCAGGATGTCGTTGACCAGGCGGACGAGGCGATCTGTGTTTCCGGTGGCGATGTCCAGCATCTGCTGTAGCTTTTCCGGACGCGCACGGAGGCTGCCGCCGGTGATCAGGCCAAGCGCGGCACGGAGCGAAGTGAGCGGAGTTCTCAGCTCATGGGAGACGGTGGAAATGAACTCGTCCTTCATGCGGTCCAGGGCGCGGCGTTCCGTTGTATCGGCAAAGGCGACGACCACGCCAACGGCTTTACCGCTGTGCCTTGCATCGGGCGCGTCGGGTTCGACCTGGGATTCCGGACCGTTTTCGATCTGTGGGCGGGCGACATACTCGACTGGAAAACTGCTGCCGTCTTTGCGCCACATGACTTCGTTCGAGACGCGGACCGTGGCGAGGTCGCGAAGCGTGTTTTGGATGGGACATTCAGCAGCGGGATACGGGCTGCCGTCCGGGCGGCTGTGATGAATGAGGTCGTGCATATTACGGCCGAGTACTTCGTGGGGCTTGAATCCAAGCATCTGCGAGGCGGCCGGGTTGATGACGGTGCAGTTGCCGTCCAGGTCGATGCCGTAGATGCCGTCGCCAACCGACTCGAGGACGGAGTTGGACTGGCGGCTGAGGGCGCGTAGCTGGTCCTGAGCGCGAACCTGCTCGGTCGTGTCGACGCCGAAGCCGAGGACGTATGGCTCGCGGCCTGGGGTCTCGATCAGCTTGTTGCGGTACGCGACGACGCGGACTTCGCCGTTGACGTGGCGCAGGTGGAGCAGGCCCTGGACCTCACCGCGACGGACGATGTCGGCAAGATACTTCTCGAAGCCGAGGCTTCGGTCGGCGGGCATGAACTCGGAGAGCCGGTGGCCGACCATGTCCTCCCGTGTGCGGCCAATGCTCTGCGCGCCGTGGGTATTGACGGATAGGATGAAGCCATTGAGGTCATGGGTGCACACCATGCCAAGCGATCCTTCGACCAGTTGGCGGTAGCGAGCCTCGCTTTCGCGCAGTGTCTCTTCCGCCGAGCGCTGCACGGTGACGTCGATTCCGGTGGCAATGATGAAGTTGATGTGGCCCTGGTCGTCCAGCAGCGGCGAAGCGGACCAGGCAATGCGGCGCAGGCTGCCGTCGCGGTTCAGCCACTGGTTTTCGAAGGCGACGGGGAAGCCGTCGGCGCGGAGGCGCTCGAAGTTCTGGATTGCGGCTGGGATGTCTGAGTGGGGGATGAGTTTGTCCCACAGATAGCGGCCGACGAGGGTGGGGAAGTCGTATCCGGAGGCGGCTTCGCAGGCACGGTTGAAGCGGACGATTCGTCCGGCGGTATCGAAGACTGCGACGAGGGCATCTACCGTATCCAGTACGGTGGAGACGAAGTTACGCTCGACGGTGAGGGCGGACTCGATACGCTGTCGTGACCGTGCGACGCTGTCCATCTGGCGGAGAGCGTAGTTGAGTTCGATGGAGTTCATGGCCTGGCGGCCGAGCACGGTGAGCGACTGAGTTTGAAACGGCGTGAGCCGGCGCGAGGGGCCGTCGAGTACGAACAGGGCACCGATACGAATTCCGGATTGGGTAATGAGCGGTGCGCCGGCGTAGAAGCGGAAGGACCGGCCTGCTAGAGCGATTTCCTGGGGAGCGAAAGACGGGTGCTGCCGAGTATCCGGTATCTCGTAGACGTTGTGGGCCCGGAAAGGCGGTTCCGTGGGAAGGCTTCCCAGGGGGAGTTCGACCTCCGATATGCCATAGCGGCCGTGGATTGCGATGCGGTCAGTGGCAGCGAAGGATATGCCTGCTACCTGGGCGTTGCAGATTTTGGCAGCCATCTCGGCAAGGTCATCGATTGCAGGATCGGGCGCTGCGTCGAGGACCTGATATCGCTCAAGGGTTTCGAGACGCAGGGCTTCACTGCGTATAGCTTCGCTTTTTGCCAAGGTGCCGTTCATCGTACCTGATCTATGGTATGGCTTGCATCTTCTTGTAGCACTGGTACTTTCGGGGAACGGAGTGGTACTTCAGGTATGTAAAGAACGTGGACTGAAGCACAATTGATAAGGGTTAGCGCGGGGCTACGTCTAAGGTAAGTAAATATGTGCTAACGGATTGGTATACTTAGAGGCTGCGGCTTTCCGTGCATCCGGCTTGCACCGAGCGAACCATCCTGAACAGGCGAGAGAATGGCAGAATTGTTGAGCAAGATCGAGTCTCCGGCGGACGTAAAGCTGCTCACCATTGCGCAACTGACCCAACTTGCTGAGGAGATTCGCGAGCGGCTGATTGTCAGCGTCTCCAAAACCGGCGGCCACATTGGCCCGAACCTGGGAGTTGTGGAGTTGACGCTGGCGATGCATTACGTCTTCGACACGCCTCGCGATAGCTTCATTTTCGATGTGAGCCATCAGGCCTACGTGCACAAGCTGCTGACTGGGCGGAACCGGGATTTCGAGACGATTCGGCAGCCCGGTGGATTGAACGGCTTCATGCTGCGGACGGAGAGCGAGCATGACTCGTATGGTGCGGGGCACGCCGGCACGGCTCTGAGTGCAGCGTTGGGCATGGCGGTGGCGCGCGACATGTCCGGCGGCAAGGAGCACATTGTGGCTCTGTGTGGGGACGCCGCGTTCACCAATGGGATCTCGTATGAAGCACTGAACAACATCGCGGCGCAGACCAGGCGATTGATCGTGGTGCTGAACGACAATGCCTGGTCGATCGACAAAAATGTGGGAGCGATTGCAGAATACTTCCACAAGATTGTGACAAATCCTACGATCGCAGGTTTGCACGATCGCGCGGCCGGACTGCTGGAACGATTCGGCGGCAAGGCGGTGCGGCATGTGGCGCGCAAGGCAGAAGAAGCGGCGAAGGGCTTGATCGGCCCGGGCATGCTGTTCGAGGAGTTCGGTCTGAGCTACTACGGCCCTGTGGACGGACACAACCTTCCGCTTTTGATTGAAACTTTCAAGTTCCTGAAGCAGCAGAACAAGCCAGTGGTGCTGCACGCGATCACGCAGAAAGGCCGGGGATTCCAACCAGCGCTGGAGAAGCAGAAGAAGTTTCATGGCCTGGGGCCGTACGATCCCGAGACAGGCGAGACCAAGGCGACGGGGCAGAAGACGTATTCGGAGATATTCGCGGAGACCCTGTCGAAGCTGGCGGATGGCAACGACAAGGTGGTCGCTATTACCGCAGCGATGCCGAATGGTACTGCGCTGGATCTGTTCCGGCCAAAGCATCCGACGCGCTACTTCGATGTGGGCATTGCGGAAGAGCATGCGGTGATTTTCGCAGCGGGAATGGCGACCAAGGGGTACAAGCCATTCTGCGCGATCTACTCGACGTTTCTGCAGCGCGCTTTCGACCAGATCGTCCACGATGTTTGCCTGCAGAATCTTTCGGTCGTGTTCTGCATGGATCGTGGCGGGCTATCCGGCGACGACGGGCCGACACATCACGGACTGTTCGACATCAGCTACCTGCGCAGCGTGCCGAACATCATTCACATGGTTCCCAAGGATGAGGATGAGCTGGCGGACATGATGTACACGGCTATGCGGCACGATGGTCCTTCGGCGATACGGTATCCACGTGGCGCGGGGCCAGGTGTGAAGGTGAAGGAACAACCTCGGGCGCTTGAGATTGGCGTGGCCGAGGTGGTGAGGGATGGCCACGACGTCGCCATCTATGGACTGGGTGCGATGCTGCCTGAGGCGGTGCGGCTGGCGGCGATGCTGGAACGGGAAGGATTCTCGGCGGCGGTGATCAATCCACGATTTGCCAAGCCGATCGACCGCACGTGCGTGGCGGAATATGGGCGACAGTGCGGACTGCTGATTACGCTCGAAGATCACGTGCTGGCGGGCGGGTTCGGCTCTGCTGTACTGGAG
>JALYIG010000210.1 GCA_030775885.1 Acidobacteriota bacterium
GCGTGCTGTCGCCAAATTGAAGCATGGCGCGCCACCCCTCGCGCATCTGGCCGCTCAGCAACGCCTCGCGCAAAGGGCCGCTTTGTCCAAAGAGATCGGCGCCGAGCAGTTCTTCTATCTTGCGTCCGGGCAGAATCTCGGATGTGCCGCTTCCCAGGAGAGTATCTAGAAGATAGGAGGCGTGAACGATGCGGAACGAAGAATCAAGACAAACAAACGCCCTTCCCACAGATGCAAGCGCCCGAGTCACGCCAAGCAGTGCGATATGGGTGTTCTGCTCCAGTACGGGATCAATGGTCGGCAGATCGATCGGGCAGCCATCTGCGTCCATTTTTGTTCCTTCTCCATGGTCAATAAGCTTGCAATGCAGCACGCCGCCTTGACCACCCACCCTAAGTCACGCACTGCTAGTCCGTGCTCGAATCTTCAGCACCCCTGCTCGCAGGGGCTGGATCCCGAATCAGTACGCTTACGACAATCGATGATAGCGGCCTAGTTGGCACCGATTCTGGCTGCCACCATCTTCCACTGGCCAGCGTCCATGGACAACAGACCGAAGACATGAACGGTAGCACCACCTGCGATGGATGATGTGCCCGACATCGTGGTTCCGGGCTGCTGATACACAGTGACAGAGGTAGCCCCAGTGAGCGTCGTGAAGGCGCAATCAGAAGGAAGGGTCAGCATAAAACTCGTTTTCGAGCCACTGGTGATCGGAGTGGCCACCATTCCGCTGAGCCCTTGTGGCTCTAATGTAACGCCACTCGAGGCAATGGAGCCTCCCATTGGATTCCCGCCCATCATGCCGCCACTAGTCCCCATGCCGCTGGAACTAATCGGCATCACGCTCTGGCCCGCGTAGATATGCGTTGCGTCGAAGGTCAACGTAAATGGCAGGTTCGACATATCCATTTCGTCCCGGTTGATCTGAAACACGGTACTGCCGCTCATATTGACAGACGCGCCGGAGGCGAACGCAGAAGACATCATGCCTGTGCCGGCTCCGTTTTGCGCCACCATCATCAGTTGGGTTGCAGGCTGTCCAGTCACTGAGGTGATCACGCCGCTGCCCATCACACCTCCTGCGTTCATCATGGATTGGACCTTGGTCGCCATCAGCGATCCGTCGGATTGCATGCTGGCGTCCACAAGCACGAGCATGCCGCTTGTCATCATGCTCATGTTGGTGATGTTGTCGAAACTGGTGGACGAGTTTGTAGCGAAGGTAAACGTCTGGGCAGCCTGTATCGAGGTCATGCTGAATGAATTGCTCGACGTGCTGGAGACCGCACCCATCATGTGCTGGATGCCGCCATTGGATGGATCCAACGGATTTCCGGCACCCTGCATGCCCGATGTGACGTGAAACACCGGGTTCATCTTCGGATTGCCGCTGGCATCCATAGTGACGGAGTTCGCGAGGTCGAGATCGAAGCCAACTGCCATCGGCGTGGACCCTACAACGATGGGACTGGTGAAGGTCATAGTCGCGGAAATGGGGCCTGTAATCGTCTTCTGCACCACCGATTTGGTAGCGGGGTCCATGTACATCACGACCGCGGAGCTTATGCTGATCGACGCGCTCGTATAGGTGCCCTGTGGTGCGAAGATCAGTGCGAGCGGCTGCATCGTGCCCATCAGATGCATCATCTCCATCGTCATGCCTGACGATACTGCACTGACCGTTCCGTTGCTTCCGGTGAGTGCCAATGAATTGATGTTCATGGAAAACGCAAGCATCCAATCCGCCGGGGCGTCACCCATGTTGACCTGGACGACTGTCTTTGCGGCAGAGGTCGGCGTCGTCACAGGGCTTGGCCCCGTATTACTTCCGCCGCATGCAACCAATCCACCCGTGATCGCGATTGCGAGGCACCCCGCAAGGACGCTCCATAGTGAATGACGGTTCGGGATCTTTTGACACGTTTGAATCTTCATTGTCCACATCCTTTTTTGGGGTAGCAAGAGCGTGCGGCGCTCCGGTCAACTGGTCTTTCAAATCGCTCACTGGGCCCACCAGCAGATTCCCAATATGTCTACCTTCATGGAGCGCGTCTTGAGCACTGGCAGTCTGTGATGTAGATCACGCTGCATCTCCAGATCGCGGATTGCCTTCAACGGACAATGGTCCGGACCGATGCGTACCTTCAATCGTAAGTTCAAGTTTGAATTGCCCGACAGCGATCAACGACTCAAGGCCGCGAAGTTCCGCGGCGCAGGACGGAAGCAAAGAGCGCGTGCAGCACCAGCAGGTCACGACGAATAGCGTCAGGACACAGAAGGTTACGTCCGTTGCCCCACCTGCGAGAGAGAACGTAGGGAGCAAGGTCCACTCATGGGTTCGCACTGCTTGCACGAGTTGTAGAGGATTGGATTGTGAGCGCATTTTCCTCCTCTTACGGAGACGTAGCAATAAGCGAAACTCACAGGGCCGGGTCGTCCATGTTGTGCATTGGCGCTTCAAAGTCACTCAGTGAATCCATCGGAAGAATCATCCTGAGCGAGTTGAGAATCGATAGCAAGTCGATCGCTTCCTGGGCGACGGCTCCTTCAATTGGGCTGATCAATCCGAAGGAAGCTGCCGCCATCCCGATAAGGCTCAGTCCCATGCCGCCTACCGCGCTGATCAATGCTATCCCGCGCATTCGCCGGCCAATGTGCATCAGTTGGTCTACGCTTACCAACGATGATTGCAAGATGACGGCACCGGCTGCTTCGGACGTAATGTCGCTGTTGACGCCCAACGCGATACCCGCCGTAGCAGCCATCATCGCGGGCGCGTCGTTGATGCCGTCGCCAAGGTAGAGTGTGCGGCTCTTCAGCGTCGTCTCACGAACAAATTCCACCTTCTCTTCTGGACTCTTGCCACCGTAGGCTTCCGTAATGCCCATGCCCGCCGCGAACAGAGCCACCTCCGCGGGACGATCTCCGGAGAGGAGGATGACCCTCGATATCAGGTGCTTTGCGTCGAGATGATCAAGGAACGGCTTGCTGTCGTGACGCGGCTCATCCTGAAAGTGGACGACTCCTGCCAACTTCCCATCGAGTAGAAACACACACTCCAGGCCGGGCGCTACGGGCGGCATGGCAGATGCATTCTCGGGAGAGAGCTTGCCGCGACCTGTTACCGTAACTTGCCGTCCCGCAACGTGTCCTGTGAGCCCTGCACCCGGGGCCTCTGAGACATCTTCCACCTTAAGAAGTTCCAGCTTTTCCTTCTCTGCGGCGGCGAGCAGAGCGCTTGCCAGGGGATGCTTCGAATACCGCTCAAGACTTGCTACATATTGCAAGGCTGTCTCGCGTGTCGTCCCTCCGAAGCAATCGACCGAGGTCATAGTCGGCTTGCCATAGGTCAAGGTGCCCGTCTTGTCCACGATCAATATGTGGCAGGTTTCCATCTTTTCGAGGATGGATGGGTCCTTGATGATGATTCCAAGTTTGGCTCCGACTGAGATTGCGCCGATGATGGCGACCGGAATCGAGATCAACAAAGGGCATGGCGTCGCAATCACCAGCACAGCCAGAAATCGCTCCGATTGGCCACTGAGGAACCAGCTTGCAAGCGCAATAGCGATGGCTATCGGCGTGTACCACGACCCCAGCCGATCTCCGAGTCGTTGAATCCGGGGGCGGTTTTCTTCCGACGCGTGCAGAACCTCCACGATCTTTGCGTATCGGGAGTCACTCGCAATCTTTGTCGCGCGGATTGTCAAGGCTGCATTGCCGTTGATCGAACCTGACAGAACGCCCGTGCCGGGAGCCTTCGATATCTGGAATGGTTCCCCTGTCAGGTAAGACTCGTCCATACTGCCCTGGCCGCTGACAACGAGGCCGTCCACGGGACAGATCTCGTGCGGATAGATCAACAGCTCGTCGCCTACGATAATGGCGTCGACAGAAAGATCTGAAACCGTAGCGCCTGCGCGGTGTGCTGTCTGCGGCATTCTCTTGGCCAATGCTGTTAGCACCGAGGATGCGCGGCCGGTCGCGAATGCCTCCAGGGCCTGGCCGCCAGAAAGCATCAACACCACAATCGCTGCCACCCAATACTGCCCGAGGATCAGCGAGGTAACAATCGAGAGCAGAGCCAGAAGATCGACGCTGAAGTTTCCTTTGAATACTTGCTGAACCAGCGAGATCAGCAGCGGAATGCTTGCGCCCGCGATGCCGACCAGCAGGACAATATTCAGGATATGCTGATCGTGCAGGAGCAGCATTACGCCCAGTGCCGCCAGCATCGCGGTAGAGATATAGCTTGCCGTCGCAATATGCGCGACAGGACTGCCGAGCCATTTGTTGATCGGATTTGGTTCTGTCACGACACTCTCCCGCGAGTCGAGACTACAGGTCTTCCCCGATTTGATGGTGTGCTCTGCGGCACAGCCGACCCATCCGCAAGACCGCTAAGCTTGAGCAACTTGCGCGACCAGACATCAGCTCGGAGCGTCGATGAGGCCATTGTCGCTAGTAGCCTTATTGTTACCGAGGATCGAGATTGTGTCGCGCTCATACCTGGTTGCTTGGGCGAACCCATGCCTTAGGAGTCCGTTACCTTACCACTTGAGTTGCAGTTGGATTCCCGTCTTAGACATTAGCGGACCGGCAATTCGCTAGATCCACGCTACTGCAATCATGATCGCCGTGCCGCTCTCCATGAGATAGTTACCCGGAATGGTGGCTACAATGAAGGTATGGAAATGGGATTGAAAGAACACTGGGAAGCAATCTACGCCATAAAACCCGATTCCCAACTCAGTTGGCACCAGTTGCAGCTACGCGCCTCGTACGACCTCATTCGCGAGTTCACCAAATCAGGCAGCAGCATCATCGACATTGGGGGCGGATCATCCTCGTTGGCAGCTCAATTGGCGATGGATGGGTTTAAGCCTGTAACAGTAGTCGATATTTCAAAAACCGCACTCGATAGAGCGAAGAGCGGTATTGCCCCCTCGCTCCAAGCAAGAATCGACTGGCGCGTCGGTGACATCCTTGCCAATCCTGAACTGCCCACCTGTGACGCATGGCACGATCGTGCTGTCTTTCATTTCCTGATTGAACCGGAGGATCAGGCTCGTTATGTCGCGCTCGCTGCGCGTACGGTGAAACAGTGCGGCATTTTAGTAGTTGGCACGTTCGCGTCCGATGGACCAGAAAGGTGCAGCGGTTTACCGGTCCATCGCTACGAAAGTGATTCCTTGGCAAGTGTTTTTCGTGGAGATTTTGATTTGAAGCGGACCGTAATCGAGGAACATAGGACTCCTTCTGGTGTACGACAGCCTTTCGTATATGTGGTGATGGAACGCCGCTAGTTGACCGCACGCGTCAACAAAATAGATTCGAGCCTCCTAAAATCACAGTGAGCGGCTGGAAGTTTCCCGGATCGATCACTTCGGGAATGTGGAGCAGGCAGAAGGAAGCCGACAGCCATGAGCGAGAAAATAGACAGCATGAACGGTAGTGTGCCTCTTCTTCATCACAGGGTCTCTGCCCAAAGTGCTTTCAGGCCGGAAGGTCTTGTGGAGGCCGTGCGGACGGAACGAGGTTTGGGATCCACGATTGTTCCATCCGTTTGCCTGCTGGACTTTGATGGCGACCTCACCGACTGGCTTGTGGGTATAGGCATCGCTCGCCAGTATCCAAACTGGGCCTGCTTTCACACAAAGATGTATTCGTTCGAAGTCGATGACATGGAGTGCGGCATCATCGCCCGAACGATTGGCGGTCCTTATGCCGTGCTCGTTGCCGAACAACTTCTGGTCTCCGGCGCTCAGATACAGCTCGGGCTCACATCGGCAGGAAGGATTGATCCGTCAATGCCGGTTCCGAGCCTCGTAGTCGCAACCAGCGCCATCCGAGACGAGGGAACTTCCTATCACTACATAGCTCCAGCGCAAATTATCGGAGCGAACTTGGATTTAGCCAATCGCCTTTACGAAGGACTTCAGGAACTAAAACTCCCGGCTATGCGAGGACGAGTGTGGACGACAGACGCTCCCTATCGCGAGACATTCGCGGAGATTGAAGAGAATGCGTCGAGAGGAGCCCTGGCCGTCGAGATGCAAGCGGCATCTCTGTTCGCTTTCGGTGACGCTCGTGGAGCCAAGGTGGGCGTAGTGGCCCACCTGACAAACGCTGTGGACAACGCCAAAAACCAGTTCGATAAAGGGTCGATAGAAGAGGGATGGGAGATCGTTCAGGCCATGTGCAGAAGCACTAAATATTTGCTGGCCAAGTCAAAGCAGTAATGAAGGTGAAGCGACGATCAAAGCCCGCCTTGATGCGTGCCGTGCATTACTGCCTGATCCACAACACTCTGTTGTCGCCGCCTGAGATCCTGATCAAACTGACAACGAGCGAAAACGGCCATCCAACATGCCTGAGCGCATAGATCGCCCTGGCACCCTCCAGTGGTATGCAGCTACTTGGATCGTGTGCCATGCGACGATGTTCTAATCGTTCCATGGCGAGTCTCGACAACTTCCGCCTGGTCGTCTTCAGGGCAGTTGCGGAACAGCACAGCTTTCGCAAGGCTGCGGAAGAACTGTATCTGACGCAGCCAGCGGTTAGCCTTCAGATCAAGGCACTGGAGGAAGACATCGGCGTCCAGCTCTTCGACCGCACTGGCACACGCATAGCGTTGACCGAGACTGGCAAAGTTCTCCTGGGATATTCCCGGCAGGCGAACGCGCTATTCGTCCAGGCTGAACACGAAATCGCTGCGTTGAACGGAGGCCACGCTGGGCAACTCGCTCTTGGAGCCTCCTCAACGATCGCCCAGTATATCTTGCCCCGTCTGCTGGGCGAGTTCTCGCGAGAACATCCGCTCGTTCATCCCACCATGATCAGCGGCAATACAGAACAGATCGTCGAAGCCTTGGAAGAACTGAAGATCGACCTGGCCTTGATCGAGGGGCCAGCACGGAGCCGCGACGTAAGAGCGGAGCCGTATCTGGAAGACGAACTGGTCTTGATCGTAGCCGCCGCGCACGAGTGGGCCGATCTCAAATCCATCCCCTGTCCTGAGATTTCCGCCGTTCCGTTGCTCATGCGCGAGCGTGGAAGCGGCACGCGTCGCGTGGTTGAAATGGCGCTGGCACGGCAGGGCGTCAAAGCCAATTCGTTGCGCACGGTGATGGAACTCGATTCAACTGAGGCAATCAAGTCCGCTGTGGAAGCGGGACTCGGAGTCGGCTTCGTCTCGCGTTGGGCGATCGCCAAAGACCTGCGACT
>JALYIG010000211.1 GCA_030775885.1 Acidobacteriota bacterium
ACTCGAACTCTCGTACAAATCCGTGGTCACCTGCAGGATTCGCGCCTGAGGGCACTTCGCTCGAATCGTCTCTATGATAACCTCACGAACTCGTCCGTGCACGGAATGACAGAGCACCACAAGGTCAATTTTGACGTTGCTTTCAAGAAGCGTCGAAACTTTATTGGTATAACAACAAGTTACCTCAGCCTCGGTCTTTGCCAACAAGGACGATCTGCTGGATAGCAATCCAAAATCATTGCCTATCAGTAATATTTTTGACATTCGAATCGACCTCCTCTTATCTGAGGACATCGATCCAGCGGGCCGACCTACAATACTAGAAATTGGACGATACACGCTACTCGCCCCGATGTCTGTCAGCTACGTGACATTATAAAATATCCGGCGGAAGCTCGCGTATCAACTGGGCCATGCGCTGCACACAAAGCTCCATCTGATTCGTATACTGCTTCACCAGGTCGGGATTCTCGGCATCGGCACAAATTAAGTACGCGAGATTGCTCAGCGTTTCCACTGCATCTGCCAGCCCGTGAACGAACTCCCGGTTTACCCGAAAATGGGGAGGGTCGCGTGAGGTATCCATTTAAGCTCCACCTGTTTGAATCGCTTACCGGGCAAGCCCTCTTGATCAGATGCGCAGCCCTGCGGTTGTGAAGGTAAAGCCTATACGCTCTATTTTCACCGCACCAACTTCGATTGCGGCCTGACAAAATGCTTAGGTTTCTCAGCTCGCGTCGGAAGAGCAGGGCGTCCTTCTAAGCATATTTTGACGCGCTCAGACGAGCTGCACGAGCTGGCTCAACGCCTTCTTCCGGAACCGGTCACGCAGCTTACCGCTACAATTCACCCATGCCCGCTGCCATCGAAACCACTGAGCTTACGCGCCGCTTCGGAGACTTCACCGCCGTCGACCGGGTCAATCTCACGGTCGAGGCCGGACAGTTCTTCGGCTTCCTCGGCCCCAACGGTGCCGGCAAGTCGACCACTATCAAGATGCTCACCGGACTGCTCGCGCCCACCAGCGGGCAAATCAACATCCTCGGCCAGGACCTCACCCGCAACTCCGCCGAACTGAAGCGCCAGATCGGCGTTGTCCCCGAGGGCATGGCCCTGTTCGGCCGCCTCACCGCCAGCGAATACCTCCAATTCGTCGGACGGATGTATGGCCTCGACCGGTCCACCACCGAGCAGCGCACCACCGACCTGCTCGAGTTCATGAACCTCGCCGGAGAGGACAAGAAGCTCGTCACCGACTTCTCCCACGGCATGCAGAAGAAGCTCGCGCTCGCCGCCGCCGTCATCCACGGCCCGCGCGTCCTCTTCCTCGACGAACCCTTCGAAGGCGTCGACGCCATTGCTGCCGGAACGCTGAAGTCGATGCTGCAGCGCATGGCCGCGCGCGGCGTCACCATCTTCCTCACCTCACATGTGCTGGAGATCGTCGAGCGCCTCTGCACCCACATCGGCATCATCCACAACGGCCAGCTCGTGGCCCAGGGGTCCATCGAAGAACTGCGCGCCCGCTCTCTGCCGCCGCCGCGGCCCGGCGAGGAACCCGCCGCCAGCGCCGCGCCGCTCACGCTGGAACAGATCTTCCTCGAAATTGTTGGCACCGACCGCGAAGGCAACCACGCCGCCGCGCCGCCGGAGCAGGAACTCTCATGGCTGAGCTAGATCAAACCGGCAACATCTCCGCCACCACGCATCTTGTCGCCATCGCGTGGCTGCGCTGGCGCATGTTCGCCAACAGCTTCCGCCGCAACAAAACCGGCGGCATGATCCTCACCATCATCCTGCGCATCTTCCTGTGGCCCGTCTTCGCGCTGATGGCGATCGGTCCGGCGGTCGGCGCTGGATTCTTCGCGTGGTCTGCAGTCAGCAAGCATCATCCGCAGCGCCTTGCCATCCTGTTCGGCGCCATCGCCATCCTGTGGCAATTCGTCGCAGTCAACGGAGTCAGCCTCTCCGCGCAGCTCAACGCCTTCGACCCCGCATCGCTGCTGCGCTTTCCCCTGCGCTTCGGCCGCTACCTGGTCCTGCGGCTCGCGCTTGGCCTGCTTACGCCGAGCACCATCGTCGGCTGCCTCGCACTGCTCGCCGCAGTGGCCGGCATCGGTGTTGCGGACCACTCGTTGATCCCTGCCGCGATGGTCGTACTCGCCCTCTATGGCGCGATGAACATCCTCTTCTCGCGCATGCTCGGCGTCTGGCTCGAGCGCTTACTCTCCACCCGCCGCGCACGCGAGATTTTCGGCGTCGCTATGGCGCTCTTCTTCGTCAGCTTCCAGTTCTTCAACACCAGCCACGTAGGAAAACACGCGCACCACGCAACGCCGAGCTGGGTGATGGACCTGCTGCAAGGGTCGGACCGCGTCCTCGCATGGCTTCCTCCGGGCTACGCGATGAACGCCATCCTGCCTGGACATCCGCTCGCGCGCGTCGTCCAGTTCGCCGCGCTGCTGGCGTGGACCACGCTCATCCTCGCCGCCTTCGCAGCTCGCCTGCACAAGCAGTTTCTCGGCGAGTACCTCAGCGAAAGCGCGCCCCGCGCGACGCCTTCGCCACGCCAACCCGCCGCCGCGCCAGCCATCTCCGCCCCGGTTGCAACCAACAACCATCAACCAACAACCGACAACTTCCTTTCGCCGGTGATGGCCGCCTGTCTACGCAAGGAGTGGATCTACATTCGCGGCAACGGCACTATGCTGGTCACCCTGCTGGCGCCGCTGATCTTTGTCTTCATCATGGGCCGCGGCATGCTGGGCAATCATCCGGCATACCTTCTGCCCAGCGCGATCGGCTACGCGGTGATGGGTTTCATGGCCTCGCTCTACAACATCTTCGGCGCAGACCTGACCGGCGTGCAGATGTACCTGCTCGCGCCGGTGCGCATGCGCGACGTCATCGTGGCCAAGAACATTGCCGGCGCAGCGCTGCTGCTGGTCGAAGCAGCGCTCGCGTGGTGCGTCGTCCGCGTGGTCAGCGGCACGCCGATCGCTTGGTGGCTGCAGCTCTCCGCGGTGTTCTGGCTGGGCTTTGTGTTCTTCTCGAACCTGGCGCTGGGGACGATACGCTCCATCCAGGCGCCCACCAAGGTTGCCCTGGGATAGGCCCGCAAAATCCGTCCCGCAACCGCCAATAAGGCCACCGTGCTGCTGGTGCTCGCAATGCTTTTCGGATCCATGCTGCTCGAAGTCCCGGTCACGATGCTCAGCAGCTACTTCCATCTCCCCTGGCTGGGGGCGGCCATCTTCGCGCCGCTGGCCGCGGCAGCTATCGCAGCGTACGGGCTGATGCTGAACAACGTCGACCGCCTGGTACTCACCCACCGCGACAGCTTCGCGCAGGAACTATGCGGCGACTGATACCGAGCGGATGCATGCGGACTGTTGCTACAATCGCTCAACCCCGCAACGCACATGGGAGATGCACGATGACTCGTCTGCTCGCTCTGTCCTTGTCGCTCGCTCTCGTCTCCACTCCCGCGCTGGCCACGCGCTTTACCGCTGACGATACGGCCCGCGTCGTCCACGTATCCGACCCGCAGATCAGTCCCGACGGCAAGTCGATTGTGGTGGTCGTCGGCCGTCCCAACCTGAAGACCGACAAGTTTGAGTCAGAGCTTGTGCTGGTCGACATCGCTACGCACGCGCAACGCACGCTCACCCACGACCGCGATGTGAAGGGATATCCGCGCTGGTCTACAAGCGGCGATCGCCTCGCGTACATCGCCGCCGATGCGGACAAAAAGGGACAGATCTTCGTGCTGCCAATGAGCGGCGGCGACTCCATCCAATTGACCCACGCGGCAACCGGCGTCACGCAATTTGCGTGGAAGCCCGACGGCAGCGCCATCGCTTTCGCCGCTGAGGACGAGAAGCCGAGGCTCGAAGGCGAAGCCAAGTTCGCGGACGCATTTGAAATTGGCGCAAACGATTCCTTGGTCGGCGGGCCGTCGATGCCGACTCATCTCTGGCTGATCCCAGCCGGCGGCGGCGACGCGAAACGGCTGACCTCGGGCACGTGGTCGCTGCCGGTAAGCTTTCCTCCCGGCTCGCCTTCGTCGCCCATTAATTGGACCCCCGACGGCAAACAGATCGCCATCGTCGAGGAGAAGACGCCGCTCTCTGGCGATGCCAACCTGACGCAGATGGAGTTAGTGGACGTAGCCAGCGGCCAGATCACTCCCATCACCAAACGCACGGAGTATGAGAGCTATCCGATCCTCTCGCCCGACGGCCAGAACGTCGCCTACTGGTACCCGATCGACGGCAAGGGTTGGAACACCGCCGAGGTCCGCGTCGTCTCTGCTGCTGGTACCAACGACCGCGCCGTCACCTCCGCCATCGACCGCAACATCGAGCGTGCTCTTTGGACCTCCGATAGCAAGTCGCTGGTGGTCGGCGCGAACGACGCGACCACCGTGGGCCTGTGGGTGAAGCCGCTCGATGGCGCGCCGCGCAGGATCGCGCTGGGCAACCTGACGCCCGCCACGCTCTATTGGGTCGACTACAATCTCGGCCCAAAGGATCAACTCGCATTCGTCGGCAGCACGCCTGACCGCGCCGCCGAACTCTACTATCTGCCCACTCTCACCAACGAGCCCATGCGCCTGACTGACTTCAACGCGCAGTTCGACGCGCTCGAGCGCGGCAAGTCCGAAACGGTAACCTGGACCGCCGAAGGCAAGCAGCTCGACGGCGTGCTGACCTATCCGCCGGACTTCGCGCCGACGAAGAAATATCCGCTCGTGCTCTACGTTCACGGTGGGCCGAACTCCGCGTCGAAGGAGACCTTCAATCTCGCAGTGCAGATTCTCGCCGCGCAGGGCTGGATCATCTTCGAGCCGAACTACCGCGGCTCCGACAACATGGGCAACGCCTTCTTCGCCTCTATATATAAGGATGCGGGCGAAGGCCCCGGGCGCGACGTGATGGCTGGAGTCGACATGCTGAAGAAGCGCGGCTTCGTCGATCCTTCGCGCATGGCCGTCTCCGGCTGGAGCTACGGCGGCTACATGACCACCTGGCTGCTCGGCCACTACGACGTGTGGAAAGCAGGCATCGCAGGCGCACCCGTCACCGACTGGCTCAACATGTACTCCATTGCCGACGGCAACGTTGGCATCTCCGACCAGGTGGGAGGCAAACCTTTCGTCGGCGACAATATGAAGTCCTACATCGCGCAGTCGCCCATCAGTTTCGCGCATCATATCCACGCGCCCACCCTCATCCTGCACGACACGGGCGATACCCGCGTGCCCATCGCGCAATCCTACGAGCTCTTCCGCGCGCTCAAGGACAACGGCGTCACCACGCAGTTCTTCGCCTACCCAATCTCCGGCCACTCGCCCAACGACCCCATCCGTCAGCGCGACGTGCGCCGCCGCTGGGTAGACTGGCTTACGAAATATCTCAACACCGACGCACCGACTACACTAGCCAAATGAACCGGGTGCCCCGTTCTAGCTTGCCAGGGCGGGTTCCAGACAGCCGCAAAGTAGCTTCCCTAAAATCCCTCCTCTGGAGACACGCATGGACCTTTCCATTCACCATCTGCACCACTTCAATCACTGGGCCATCCTCGTCTCTGCACTGATCCTGTGGATGCTCGGCGCGGTATGGTATTCGCCCGCGCTCTTCGCCAAGCCGTGGATGAAGGCGCTTAACATCGTGCCCGATCCGAGCAAGAAGAGCAGCATGATCGCAGGCATGATTTCGTCCTTCCTGTGCGATATTCTCGTCGCCTTCGCGCTGGCGCATGCGGTAATGTGGGCTGGAGCCGAGGGTTTCCACGCCGGGGCGTTCGTCGGCTTCGTCTGCTGGTTCGGCTTCATCGGGGCAACCCAGTTTCCGCAAGGCATTTACGAAGGCCGCCCCACGCGCCTCTTCTGGATCAACAGCGGCTACTGGCTGGTAGGCCTGCTGATCGTCGGCGGCGTGATCGCGGTGTGGCACTGATTCTGGGCGGGGTACCCCCTTCCCTGAAATCACCAAATTGTGGGAAATAATAGGGATGAGTTCGGACGAACGCCGTGCCGGAAGGTTTGGCGCGCAGTTCTGCTGTCCGTCTTGAAAGCAATATCCACCCTAGATTCACCCAAAGCTCATTTTAGGCAGATGTGGGGCGGGAAGATGTGCCCGCGGACACAGATGGCGAATGAGGCGGGAACCCTTGGTGATTGCGGGACCTCCAACAAAGAAAGCACCCCCAGGGTCTGGAGAATGCGCTAAAAGGTGGTTCCATGCAGCGAAGAGTGACCTCAGCGGCTTAAGCCGCTTTGCAACGCATGGCTTGCGGCACGGATAAATCCGTGCCCTTAACGATCCAAGTGTTATTGCCCTGTCTGGCAGGCGCTTGACATCTATTCGGAAACCGATATATCGTGTTTCGAATATGAAGCACGCCACCGACGATCTCCTGCCGCTCTCGCCCGCCACCCTCCACGTCCTGCTCGCGCTCACCGCCGGCGACCTGCACGGCTACGGAATCATGCTGGAAGTCGCGCGGCAATCCGGCGGCAAGTACAAGATCGGCCCGGGTACGCTCTACGACAACATCAAGAAGCTGCTGAAGGTCGGCCTGGTCGAAGACGCACCCGCTGAAGCAGCCGACTCCGATGCCGAGCCCCGGCGCAGATATCGCCTCACCCAGCCGGGAAGCGAAGTGCTGGCAGCTGAAACCGAGCGCCTCACCAGCGTGCTGCGTCACGCGCGTCGCGGCCTGCGGCTCTACGAGGAGAGTCAATCATGACCAATCTCGAACAAAAACTTTACAGCGCCATTCTGCGCCTGCACCCCGCAGTCTTTCGCGACGAGTTCGGCCACGACATGGTCTGTGATTTTGAAGACGCCCGGCGCGAGCGCGGCTTTGCCCCACTGATCGCCGATGCGTGCCTCTCTCTCGGACGCCAGTGGAAGGAGCGCCTGCTCACCCGCCATGAACCGGAACAGCAGATCGCCGGCCACCCATTTCTCTCGGGGCAGTACTGCATCATCCGCCAGGGCTCATCGCTCAGCGCGTTCGACGTGGCACGCGCATCGATGCTCTCGCTCCTGCTCTTTTTCTTCGTCGGGGTCGTCGCCACGCTCCCCAACCGCCACGCCATCGGCGAGTCTCACAGCCAGCAGGTCAGCCATGGTGGCGCCGACGGCAGCGCCACGAGCGCCTTACCCGCCGCCGCCGACAGTTCGCGCCGCGTTCGGGCCAACGCATGGGAGCCAGGAATCGTCAGCAACGGAGCGCAGAGTCCATACCGCAAAGGCCGTGTTCGCCTTAGCCCGCCTGCACTTGGATTGCGGGTTCGACTTCAAGCGCACGGTTACCCGACGCCCGGGACGCTGAACGAACTCATCTGGCAGCTAGCGCTCACCAGCGTCATCATTTGGATGACCTCATTCTTCTTCGCCCGTAGCTCCGGCATCGCCAAAAGACTCGTCCTTGCGTTGCTCGGCCTGCTTGGCATTGCGGCGACGGTGACTTTCGCTTAAGTCCCCACGCCTCGCATGCATGCGCAGATGCACGCGGCCAGACACGAACGCATCGAACGACCCTCAGAGAACTAATCCGCGCCGTCGATTGGCCGAATCAGATAGCGGCTCTCCTGCAAATTGCGGTGCATCTCCGCGAGGTGGTGCAGGTACATGCCGAACTCCGCAGCGATCCGCTGCATCGTCTTCGCGCGCTTGCCTACCGCGGCCATCAGGTAGCACTCGCGGCCGATCCCGGCGAAGAAATCAATATTATGTCGATGCTGGTTCTGTCTCTGAAAGAATCCGGCATATAGCAGGATGTGCGCGCCCGCCGACTCCATCCATAGCGGATTTTTTTCGCTGGACAGTTGCCGCATCATCATCTCGGCAATCTGCGTGAGGTCGGCGAACTGGCGAAATTCCTGGTCGCCCGGACTGTACTCGTCGGAGAGCAATTCCTTGCGGTCAACCGGTTGCAGGCTGAAGTGGCCCATCATGCTCGCCAGATAAACGCCCGTGGAGTCGCGAATCTGCGCCCACCGGCTGTTTCCCACGGTCTCCTGCAGGTTAGACGCCCAGAAGTTGAGGGCGCGTTCTTCAGTCACTCCGTACAGATCTTCAAAATCCTGACTAGACGGCATTGTTGCCTCCGGATACAGGGTTTCGCGAAAAGTATGTTTATTGTCATACCATCCATTCGACGCATAACATACACAATTCGTTCGCTGCACCCAGGAGAGTACCTTCGTAACTTGGTTGCGGGAGAGGGCCGTGCGCATGTTTTCGTTGACCAAAATCGTTCAACTTCTCGCGCAGCATTACGGCGAACCTGCCCCTCCTGTCGCCAGAGGTCCGTTCGAGCTGGTGCTGTGGGAGAACGCATGCTACCTGCTGCCTGATAGCCGCCGCCTGGAAGTCTTCGAAGCCCTGCGCGATGCGGTCGGCCTCAATGCTGCGGCCATCCATAACGCGCCCGACTCGATCCTGCTGCCCCTCGCCATCCGCGGCGGCATGCGTCCGGAGACGCGCGTCTTCCGCTGGCGCGAGATCGCGCGCATCACCCTGGGCCAGTTTGCTGGTGACCTCGATTCCATCCTCACGCGGCCGTATGCCGAGGCGAAGCGCGCGCTCAAGCAGTTCCCCAACATCGGCGATCCCGGCGCGGAAAAGATCCTGCTGTCGTGCGGCATCTCCTCCGGCCTGCCGCTTGAGTCGAACGGTCTCCGCGTGCTGGTCCGCGTGGGCCGCGGCCGCTTGCAGAAAAATTACGGCGCGACCTACCGCTCCGTACAGGATGACCTGCTGCCGGAACTCAAGCGCCGCGCTCCGGAATTTCTCCAGCATGCGCATCTACTTTTGCGCGAGCACGGCAAAACGCTCTGCAAGGAAAAGCTGCCGCAGTGCGAGCGGTGCCCGCTGCGCAAAGCATGCGACTACGCTACGAAGCGCAGTGCAGCTACCGCACCGGGTGCGCGGGCACAGTGAACTCCTGCAAGCGCCTCTGGATCGTCTCCGGCCGGCCACTCAGAAGCACACGCAGCGCGGGCTTTTCGCGGAACAGGTCCTGCGACACCTCTACAATATTGCCGTTGCGCAACAGCAGATAAACGAAGTCGTGCAGCGTCACCGTCAGCGAGCACCTTACCGGCGGCAGCGGCCGTCCGCGCACTGGAATCTCATCCGAGGGAATCAGCACTTCCAGCTTTTTGCCGGTCTTTTTCCAGCGCGCCGGCAACGACTGGAAACCCGGCCGAACCCGCATCCGCACACAATCGTCATAGCGGAAGCTGACGCCCTCCGTCGTCACCGGCGGCGAAACCAGGTCGCCGCGGCCTGCACCCGAGTAGACCGGCGCCTCTTCGCCCAGGTTCAGCAGTCGCCCGGTCATCATCTCGGGATGCAGCGAGCACGGGTCGCTGGAAATTCCGCTCAGCGAAATCGGCCCGCCTTGCCCGGGGCTGATGGCATCCCCCATGCCTTCGATCCCGTCGCACACCAGCGATTCGGCGGGACTCATGCGCGGAGTTTTGTGCGTCTCATCGGACGCCAGCACATGCACGCGCAGAGGATATTTTGCGGGGTCGGGATTGCGCGCGCGGGCCTGCGCAGCCGTCAGGCACAACAGTACACACAGCGCAGGGATCGGAAGGAAACGGAGGATTGAGTAGCGGAGACCAGGCATCGGAAGGGCGCTCCTTTGCGGACGCAGTCGCTCTTGCCGAAGTATAACCGCGCACCTATAACCCGGAATATGCCTGAGTACAACCGGAGTGGAATCCGCAAAACTTTTTGGTAGGTATAGGGTTTAGCAGAGGAAGGCCAGCACCGCAATCAGGAGCACCAATTGCATCTTGCTTTCGGATCGCCCCGCCTGTAGGAATGAGTAACCCTCCCCGCAGAGACTATCTATGGCTCGTAAAATCGCGATTATTGGAGGAGGCCCGGGCGGGCTGATGACCGCCTACCAGCTTCAGCAACGGTGCTCAGTCCCGTTTGAAACCACCATCTACGAGGCCAGTTCGCGGCTTGGCGGAAAGATCGTCAGCGGCGTTTTCTCCTGCGCTCCTGTGGCCTACGAAGCCGGCGCCGCAGAACTCTACGACTACTCCGAACTGGGCGAGGATCCGCTGCGGCAGCTTATCGCGCGTCTGGGACTGAAGACCCATCCCATGGGCGGCCGGGCGGTCGTGCTCGACGGCCACATGCTCGAGGACATCGACGACGTGGGCCGCGTCTTCGGAGAGCCCACCTGGAAAGCGCTGCAGGCCTTCGACGCGCGCGCCCGCCAATGGATGAGTCCTGCTGAATATTACGAGGCTGACTGGAGCGAGGCCAGCGCAGGCCCGTCCGCTTCCCGAACGTTTGAGGATGAGTTGGACCAGGTTCCCGATGAAGCTGCCCGCCGCTACCTGCGCGCGCTCGTCCACAGCGACCTTGCCACCGAGCCGCATCGCACCAGCGCCGCCTACGGTCTGCAGAACTACCTGATGAATTTCCCGGAGTACATGCGGCTCTACACCATCGAGGGCGGCATCGAGCGTCTTCCGCAGGAGCTCGCAGCCCGCATCGATGCGCGCATTCTGCTCAACGAGCCTGTGCTGCGGGTAGAGCGCGTACACGGCGAGAAGCTCCGCCTGACCTCGCGCAGAAACGGCGCCAACGTCAGCGAGAACTACGACTTCGTAGTGGTCGCCTTGCCCAACGACTGCCTGCCCACCATTGAGTTCCGAGGCGATGCGCTCGACCGCGACCTCCACGCCCACATCGCCCGGCACGACCACCCCGCCCACTACCTGCGCGTCAGCGTGCTCTTCCGCGAAGTCTTCTGGCAGAACTTCCTCAAGGAGTCCTACACCATGCTGGATGCCTTCGGCGGATGCTGCCTGTACGACGAATCCTCGCGCAACGGCTGCCGCTCCTATGGCGTGCTGAGCTGGCTGGTCGCCGGAGAGGCCGCAACTCGCACCTGCAACTACTCGGACGCGGAGTTGCTCGAGATGGTGCTGGATTCACTTCCCGCATCGCTGCAGCAAGGCCGCACGCTGGCCGTCGAAGGACGCGTTCACCGCTGGATCGGCGCGGTCAACGGGAAGCCTGCGGGCACCTCGGGGATGGATATGGAATCGCGCCACGTTCCGCAGGCCGGACGCCACGACCTGTTCGTCGTCGGCGACTACCTTTTCGACTCAACCATCAACGGCGTGCTCGACTCGGCAGACTATGTGGCGGAATTCCTGACCGAAGAGATTGAGGCGAGCGTCGAGATAGCCGCAGTGCAGGTCGCGGCCGCGCAAACCGCGAATGACCGAATCAGGGCTAACATCCCGGCCATCGCCGGTGCCGCGCTGTGAGCGAAACCACGCAGACAGTCGACACGCAATTCAGAGAACCAGGCAGCGAGGGAAGGGAGCTTCGCATCCTCTTCGTCACTGGCGCTGCGACCAACGGCGCTGCGCTGATCGCATTCAACGATCCCGCGCCGTGCCACGCGGCTGTCGCTGATACTGCGCCCGACCACGCAGTCCGGACCGAATCTGAATCCGCAGCCGACGAATTTCTGCGAGTCCTTCTTCTGCCGTCCGCGACCCCGCCGCCCTCGCCCTCGTCCGACGATGCCGCGCGTACCATCTTCCTCAAGTACCGCGGCGTCGAACTCACCTGGCGTCCCGGCTACGCGACGCTGCAATGCGATCCCGGCCAGGCCGAAACGCTTCTCCCAGCGCTCGCCGAGTTCGCCCACTATGAGCGCGAGTTGCGCCGCATCGAATCCGAGATTGCCGCCGGCTGGACCGACCTCGCGCAAGACAAAGCGCTCGCCTTCGAAATTGCGCCGGCCGATTTGCAACGTACCGATGCCGTCGGCAGCCGCATGAACAACGCCTTCGGCCGCCGCATCCGATACGCGCGCATCGAGCCGCATCTGTACGAGCCCGGCGCAACCCTCTCCGCTGCCGGCCAGAAGCTGGGCGCGGAGCTGCGCGAGAAGGCCCGCATCGAATCCCGCCTGGAAACCATCGACGCCCAGCTCGAAGTCTACGAGCACATCTACGAGCTTGGCAGCCAACGCCTCGGCGAGTACCGCGCCGCCCGCGAAGAGCACGTCCTGGAGTGGATTATCATCGTCCTCCTGGCCGCCGAACTCCTCGCCCTCCTCGCCCAAATGCTGCTCAAGCATTAGCGCGCGTCGCTGACAGACCCGGCTTTTGCCCTTCGGTGTAGCAGCCGCCTTCATCCGCCGGATGAATGGGCAGGTTGAATATTTTTCCCTATTAAGTTTGTCGTATCAAACTGCAAGGACATCCGTACTCACGGTAGCTTGTGCGTGTCGCCCATCCCCGGGGCTGACAACAATCCGGCAATGCAATCCGTTTGCACTTACCTGCATCAGAGTCTGTGTCTACTAGAAAAGGGACATGGAGGCGACGTTGACGGGAAGCAGTCTCACTCGGTTGGGCCGGGCTGTGGTGGTGGGTTGCGTTGTACTGGCGGGCGCCGGTGCTTTGAAGGTTTGCACGCAGACCATTCCCTACGCAAAGCCGCCGGATGCCAAGGCTGGCAAGGTGATCTTCGAGTCTGGGTGCATCGCGTGCCATGGTGCGAATGGGAGCGGCGCGCCCGAGACGATGACCGTTTTCGAACGGCGGTACACCTTTCCCGACATGACCAAGTGTGATCAGACCACGCCCGAGCCGAACTCCGCATACAAGACGGTAATCATCCATGGCGGTCCGGTGCGGGCATTTTCGCCGATCATGCCGGCGTTTGGGCAGTTTTTGACGAACTCGCAAGTCGATGATGTGGTCGCATACATCCGCACGTTATGCGACAACCGGCATCACTTTCCGCGCGGCGAATTAAATCTGCCCAGGGCACTGATTACGGAGAAGGCGTTTCCGGAGAACGAAGTTGTCGTTTCAACTGCGATGGCGGGCACGGGCGCGCCTAACTTTACCAGCGACATCATCCGCGAGCAGACGTTTGGCGGTAAATACCAGATTGAGACGGACGTGCCAGTCAACTATGCGGACCAGGACCATAAATGGACCGCCGGTACAGGAGATATCTCGATCGGGTTGAAGCGAGAACTGTTTTCGAGTTTGCGGACGGGCTCGATTTTTAGCGTGCAGGGTGGCGTGGTTTTGCCGAGCGGCGACGAAAAGCGCGGCTTCGGTGCCGGGACGACGCAGTTTGAGCCATTCGCAGCCTACGACCAGTTGTTCCCGCAAAACACCTGGCTGCAGTTCCAGATTGGTGCGGACCTGCCCGTGAATACGGATAACACTCCGCGAAGCATGTACTGGAGGTCTGCGCTGGGGCAATCTCTGGCCCGTGACAATGCGTTGGGCAAGCTGTTCTCGCCGATGGTGGAGTTTGTGGCGAAGCGGGATTTCTCCCCAGGCGCGAAGGTGGATTACGACGTGGTGCCGCAGATGCAGATGACGATCAGCAGACGGCAGCATGTGCGGGCTGACATCGGGGTACGGCAGCCATTTACCGATACCGCTGGGCGGGACACGCAGGTGGAGTTCTACGTGCTTTGGGACTGGGCGGATGGCAAGCTTTGGGACGGGTGGAAGTGATGGCGTCAGGGATGAAGTCTATGGGGTGGATCGCGGCGAGTCTCGCCGCAGCGGGCATGGTGGTGGCAGCGACTTTCCCGGCGGCGGTGCTGGGCAATTCGGACAAGCAGTCGGATAAAGAGTCGTCGAAGGTGGATGAGCGTCGGGTGGAGGCGGAGTTCCGCACCTCCGACCGGTGCGTGGCGTGCCACAACGGGATGAAGTCGGTGGCGGGCGAAGAATTTAATATCGGTATGGAGTGGCGAGCGAGCTTGATGGCCAACTCGTCGCGGGACCCATACTGGCAGGCAAGTGTTCGCCGGGAGACGCTGGACCATCCGGAGGCGCAGGCGGAGGTGGAGGATGAGTGCGGAAGCTGCCACATGGCGACCGAACACCTGACCAGCCGCGATGAGGGACAGCTTTCAAAAGTATTTGTGCATCTGCCGTTGCAGAAATTTCCTAAGGGCGAGCATGCGGCGGCGGATGGAGTGACCTGCTCGACGTGCCACCAGGCCGAGCAGGAAGGGTTGGGGACACGAGCGACGTTCAACGGCAACATTGTGGTCGCGAAGGTCGCGGAAGATGCGCTGCGGCCGGAGTATGGACCTTATGTTCCGGACGGAGCCCACCAGAAGATGATGCAATCCTCCTCGCGCGGCTATGTGCCGGAACAGGGGGAACAGATTCGCAGTGCCGCGTTATGCGCCAGTTGCCACACGCTGTATACGACGGCTCGCGGACCGGGCGGCAAGAAGGTGGGCGAACTGCCGGAGCAGATGCCCTACCAGGAGTGGCAGCACAGCAAGTACTCGGCCGCGGCGGCGGAGGGAGGGCAGACGTGCCAGGAGTGTCACATGCCAGTGGTTGCCGGGCAGTCTCCGGTGACTGCGCTCTTTGGGCCGCTGCGGGACAATCCGCGGCATCATGTCTTCGTGGGAGTGAACTACGTAATGCTGGGAATGTTGAACGATCACCGCGATGACCTGGCGACCGTGGCCGAGCCGAAGGAATTGAAGGATCAGGTGGACCGGACCAAGGAGTTTCTGCGGACGCGGACCGCGAAGGTGACCATCACGAGCATGCAGCCGACGGGAGATGGGCTGGCGTTCGAGGTGCAGGCCGAGAACCTTTCCGGGCACAAGTTGCCGACCGCATATCCGTCGCGGCGTGCGTGGCTGCATGTTGTGGTGCGAGATGGGAACGGGAGCGTGGTGTTTGAATCCGGCAAGCTGAATGGGGATGGTTCGATTGTGGGCAATGACAACGATGAGGATCCACTGAAGTTCGAGCCGTACTACAGCGAGATCACGCGACCGGACCAGGTGGAGATCTATGAGGCGATTCTGCACGACATGAACGGTAAGGTCACCACCGGGCTGCTGGCCGCGACCGATTATGCGAAGGATGATCGGCTTCTGCCCGCGGGGTTCGATAAGGCGACGGCGAGCAAAGACGTGCATGTAATTGGAGATGCGGCGAATGATCCTGCGTTCACCGATAAGGGAAGTACGGTGCGGTACGTGGTGCCGACATACGGGGCCGCCGGGCCGTTCGAGGTGGAGGCGGAGTTGTGGTTCCAGCCGATTGGGTACCGGTGGGCGCATAATCTGGCACCGTACCAGGCAATGGAACCGCAGCGGATGTTGAAATATTACGAGCAGTCTGCGGAGACTTCGGCCGTTGTGGTGGCGCGGACGCAGGCGACTTCAGCCCGCCGCAAATAGCCTGAGAATAGCCCGGCGTGATGGTTGGGGGAATTGCCTCGATAAGTGCCGGGTGCCCCATCCATGGGGTTTCATCGCTTGGATGAGGTCTGAAGCAACACGATTGCCCCATCGATGGAGTACCTTTATCTGGAGCCCGAAAGCCCTCATCGATTGGAATTACA
>JALYIG010000212.1 GCA_030775885.1 Acidobacteriota bacterium
GTTCTGAACAGGGTGAACTATGTCAGTTACGTCGGCGATTTAGGCTCTCCCTTCTTCGGTAAACCGATTGCGGCCCAGGCGCCCAGGAGACTCCAAGTTTCGTTTCGGTTTAGGTTCTAGATAATACGGTGTTAAGGCCGAGAGCGGTGTCGTTTTGCGCTTGCCCCCTCGACTGACACAAACAGTTAAGACACAGTTAGCCGTTCGATGAAAAGCTCTCGACCGGCAAGACGACATTCCAGCATACTGGTGCGCGACTGGTGAAGCGTAGGCGGGCAATGCTGGAGAGCAACCCGCCAAGGAATAGCCAGCCGGAAACTCATCCAGACGATGAGCGGGGGCGTTGGCCGCAGGGCTGGCGCCTCCATCGAATGGAAAGATTTCCCGATGCCTCAGAAAACTCATAAAGAAAGTTGCCGCGCAGTGGCATCCTTTTGATTGTGTTCGAACCGGGCGGGCGGCACGTAGCCGAGCGCGGAATGCAGCCGCTTCTGGTTGTAGATCTTTTCCAGGAACTCGCGGATGGACGCACGAGCGTCGGCCAGGTTGCGGTATTCGTTGCGCAGCACCTCCTCGTACTTGAGCGTTTTCATAAATGACTCGCAGGCCGCGTTGTCCCACGGATTGCCCTTGCGCGACATGCTGATGTCGATGCCCTTGGCCTTGAGCAGATCCGTGTAATCGTTGCTGGCGTACTGCGAGCCTCGGTCGGAGTGATGCACCAGGCCGGGTTCGACGGCGCGGCGCGCGAGCGCCATACGCAGCGCGGCTAGCGTGAGCGAATCTTCCATCGTGCGATCCAGCGCCCAGCCGATCACGCGGCGCGAGTAGGCGTCCAGGATCACGGCCAGAAAGACGAACTCGTCGCGCAACCGGATGTAGGTAATGTCTGCCCGCCACAGTTGATTCACCGCAGTCAGGATCATGTCCCGTGCCAGATTCGGGTACACCTTACGGGTGTGGTTGGAATTGGTGGTCACCACGAACTTGCGCTTGCGCACGCACAGCAAATTGTCCTTGCGCATCAGACGGTAGACGCGCTTCGCGTTCACCGTCCAACCTCGCTCGCGCAACTCGCGGGTCATGCGCGGCCGCCCATAGCTGGGCCACTCCACCGCGATCTTCTGGATCGCGTCGCGTAGATCCATGTCGGGATCTGGCCCCGGATCGGCGTCGTCGAAGCGGTAGAAGCCGGACCTGGAAACCCGGCCCAGTTTCACCATGCGTTCGACCGTTAGTCTGCCTCCGGTCTTCACTTCTTCTTGGACCTTCCCGTAGACCGCGGATTTCCAGTCAACGCCTGCAGCATCCGCTGTTCCTCGATGCGCTGCAAGCACCCCTTCAAAAAATCGATCTCCAGGGCCTGCTGGCCGATCTTGCGTTCGAGCTCGGCGATCCGCCCTTCGGCCCAGCGCTGCTTTCCGTGGCCCGGAAACACATTGCCCGGTCCTTGCCGCACCTCACGCCGCCAGCGGTGCAGCACGTTCGGATTCACTTCCAGCGCCCGCGCCACTTCGCCAATCGAACTCCCTCGTTCCAGCCGCTGCACCGCAGCCAGCTTGAACTCCTTGGTGAACATCCTTCTCGACAACCCCATGACTCATTCTCCCTTTCGATGGATTTTGAGTCTTAACTGGTTGTGTCAAAAATGGGGACAAGTCCATTCCCGTCTCTCGCCCAGTGCACCTTGAGGAGCGGCGGCTTCCGGGCTGCTAGATTGGAGCGGCTGAGTCGCATTGGTCCTAGGCTAACAATTCCGCAATAGTCTAGAATCGCTCAAGGCGCTCGCGTTGCGCCCTTTGAACACCCACCAATTCTGCTTCCGTATAGAATTCTTTCCCGGCAAGTTCCTTGGGGCGTTGCAAGGGTGTAACGGTGTTGTTGGTCCATACTCCCTCAAGGTCGGGCTGGCCGTAGGGCGTACGTGGCGGTGTCCACGCTCCCTTCACTGCAGCCGGGGCCTTGGCCTTCGCAGTTGCCGCCGTCGACTGGGCGGCGGCGGGTATAATCGTGAGCACCAGCCGACTTATTGAAGCGAGAATGCGATTTCTCATTGGAAACCTCCCGGGTCTGACACTGGCCAAACTACAGTCGAATCATGTCGAAGTCAAGGCTGCATCCGCATTAGGCTCGTATGGATAGAACATGGCCGGCATCGACCGACTCGGCTTCAGGCATGCGCGCCAGCTCAGGTTCCCGAGTTTGTTAACAATCTGCGAGAAATCGCTCCATGGTATCTGGCCGCCACTCAGGCTAACCAGAGTCAGCGACTTCCAGCCTAGGTCTTGATTCGCTTCAGATGCAACGTCTCCGCTTTGCCGGCGCCTACGATCGGCACCACCTCGATATCCATCATGTCGGGTTGCCCGGCAACTGCGAATCGCCGTCTCGTTACCTCTGAGCCTTGGGTCTCAAGTTGCACCAGTGCCGGGCCGTCATAATACATGGTTATCTTGGCCTTCTTACCCTCAACGGTTCCTTCGCACTCCGCACCTTTAGGTGCACACTCGAATTCAAAAATCTTCTGATCCCCGCGCGATTCCGAAATGTGAAGAGCCATGCCCTTCACCTCAAGAGTCCAAACCGTCACATCTTTTCCCGTCTCGTCCTGTCGCTGCCAACTGCCGAGCAGCTTCGCGCGGTCCGAAGCATCGTCCGCCAGCAGCGGCCCGCAGAGCAGCAGCGCCATGAATGCAGTCATTTGAATGGTCATTTCTCCCCTCTCTCCTATACCGCTGTTTCGTTCTCGAACCCTCCCCTACCAGCGGTTGTTCTGCCGTGTACCGCCGCCCGATGCACGTTCCGTTCTTGGGCGGGCTTCATTGACAGTGAGTGCTCGTCCGTTAAGCTCTTTGCCACTTAGCATCTCGATTGCACGCTGCCCCTCGATCTCGATATCCATTTCGACAAAGGCAAAGCCTTTGTGTTGCCCAGAATCTCGATCAGTGGCGATATTTACACGACCAACGGTTCCGAATTCCTCAAACATGGCTCGAAGCGCACCTTCGGACGCATTGAAGCTGAGGTTTCCCACAAAAATATTTTTCATTTTCTACCTTCTATCTGGAGTTGAGAGCAGTGAATCGGGGCAGGATCGGACAAAGGCGATTGGGCCAAACTATCGAAAGATGCCAAAATCTTCGGACGGTTAAACTACGCTCCTTTCCCGTAATCAGGCGATGGCTCGGAGCGCGTAGTACATGGCACCAAACACGGCAACAGCGACAACGGCAATCACGGCCCACTTTGTCAGACGTTGCCGGGGGGTTGCTGCGGTCGCATCGTCATGCTTCATCTGAGCCTCGAGACTATCGAACATGATGTTCTCCTTAGCTAGTGCGACAGTACTCCCTATTGCCGAGGAACACAATGGTCCGAGTGCTATAAGCATTTGAGGGAGACACGATGGGGGACAGCGATTCGGCACAAGAGCGCTCGTAAGCCGAGGGCGCTCTCAGCCTTTATTTTTACCGCCTGCCGGACGGCCCCTCTTCTTTGGGACGTCCTTCGGAGCGGACATCCAGGCCGGCGGACGGCCGCGCCGCTTGCCGTGCCCTTGAGCGAGGCGTTCCAGCGCGACGATTGCTTCGCCAATCTGATCCCGCTCTTGGCGTAGATCGGAATGCATTTTCAAAATGTCCATGTCGGGATAGCCCAGTGTCCTTTGATGAGTTATGCAAGGGCTAGTTCATTAAAGGCGCCGCGCTCGTCAATCCAGCACCGATACTTGGTCCGCACCTGATTCATGTTCCTGGAGCAGGCATCGGCCCGAAGCATTATGGTCTTGTCGGATTCGAGCACGCGTCGCGTGGCTTGGTCAATGGCTTGGTCGAGCGTAGAACACGCTAACTCGGGATACAGCACCTTCACAACTGGTACGGATCTTTGTCGGCCTTCCTTGCGTGCATCCATGGTGCGAACGAAGTATTGCACTTGGAATCTCCTACCAGCATAGCGGGCCTTGCCCCCAGAAACGCAGCTCAAAATTGGGCCGTTATTCAAAGTTGCGCGACCACTGACGATTTAAGGTTCTTGCCCCGTGCACTCTTCGCTGCAGCTCGTAGAAGTTTTCGAGGAAGATTGCGCCGCTAGAGGCCCTTCAGTT
>JALYIG010000213.1 GCA_030775885.1 Acidobacteriota bacterium
ATGCTGCGCATCGCACGAAAAAGCGCGGCCGAGATTCAGGCCGCGCTTTCCGACATCAGCTAGTCCTACTTCTCCATCACATTCGCCGTAGGAGCGACGATGAGCGGATCGCCAGTATCCGGCGTCACCGTAACTCCGTCCAGGCCGACAGTGGCGTACGCGATCGAAAGCCCCGTCTTCGCCTGAAGCTTGACGTTCTTCATCGTGAGTCCAAGAACGGGCGACTCCGGCAAGCCGACAATTGTTCCAGCCGAGTTGCTGTTGGTCGCCGTCACGTTCTCAATCACGATGTCGTGGAACTTCGGCGTCAGGCGGCCCACTGGTTCCGCGGGCACCTCACCTTCGGGCGCGGGGTGGGGATAGTATTCGGTGATCAGAATCGCCGTCTTCACGTCTTCCATCGTGATGTCCTTGTAGGAAATGTTGGAGACGTCGTGGCCGCGATCGCGTGCCGCCTTGATGCGAATGCCCTGGTCGGTGCCCTTGAAATGAATGCGCTCAGCATGGACGTTCTGGACTCCGCCGGCTATCTCGCTCCCGATCGACAGCCCATGTCCGTTCTCAAATGTGCAATCCGTAATCGTGATATTTCTGCTCGGATCGTCGGGTCCCGGCGAGTTGATCTCACCACTCTTGATCGCGATATTGTCGTCGCCAACACTGGAGAAGACGTGGTCGATGATGATGTCGCTGGAGCTGAATGGATCGAGCGCGTCGGTGTTCGGGGACTTCGGCGCCAGGATGCGCAAATTATGGAAGATCAGCCCCTTCGAGTAGTACGGCACAATCTGCCAGAACCCCGAATTCTGTACCGTCACTCCGTCCATTTTGATGTGCGTCGAGTGATCGAATACCACTCCCATGGGTCGCGGATGGTCCGTACCCAACACACCCGAGTCTTTCACGCCCTTCACGTAGTCCCACCAAATTTGCCCATTACCGTCGATCGTGCCATCGCCCGAGATCGTAATGTTGTCCGCATTCAGCGAACTCACCAGCGGCTGGACCGTCGGATGCCGCGCAAATAAACCCTTGGGGTAATCTGCCCGGTCAGGCGAACCCAGCAGCGTTGCGGCATGCGCCAGATGGAGAGTCATATTGCTCTTCAATAGGATCGGCCCAATCACGAATGTCCCGTCCGGCACCTCGACGATGCCACCGCCTTTGCCCGCGGTGCAGGCGTCGATGGCCTTTTGCACGGCCGCAGTATCTTTCGTCTTGCCGTCGCCCTTTGCACCGTAACGCCTCACATCGCAAACCTTCGGGGAAGCCAGTGCCTGCAAAACCGACGCTCCCGCCAACACCAACGTCGCAACCAATCTCACTCCGCCACGTGTATTCATTCCATCTCCTTGCGCAATAACGTACTCGGAGCATCTTACCGCGATGGTCCTACCAGTTGCCACGTCATTCTCCAGAATGTGAAATTCGACTGACGACGACCCTCGCGGCTGGTTCCCGGGTCGCAAAGCGCTTGCGATTACACTGGAAACAGGTAAAGCATGGCGAGTTTATATCGGTTTTTCTGGGCTCTAATTGCGTGTGCGGGCGTGGCGATCGCGCAGCTTCCAGCAACACCACAAATCAAGCTCTCCGCGGACCTCACCGGCGCTCCGCGCAAAATAATCCACGCGACGGAGACGCTGACGGTGACTGCAGGCCCGCTGACGCTGGTCTATCCAAAGTGGATTCCCGGAGAACACGGCCCAACCGGGCCCATCGACGACTTCGCCGGAGTCGCGACGTCGGTGCTGGGTACGGACGACAAACCTTGCGTTACCAGTGGCGATGCGCGGGTGAAGTGGAAGCGCGACCCGGTGGACATGTATGCATTCCATCTCACAATTCCTGACGGCTGCGCTTCGCTCACCATCCAGATGGATTTTCTTGCCACCGCTGCCGCTACTGGATTCTCCGCCGGCGCTTCCACCAGCGAGAACCTCGCCATGCTGAGCTGGAACACTATCGTGCTGTATCCCGCGGACACAAACGCCTCCGACGTAATGGTGACTCCATCGCTTATCCTGCCAAGCGCCTGGCAATACGGAACAGCGCTCGATTCAACAGGACAGGATATGGACCAACTTTGTCCGAGGGCAACGCAATGCAGAAGCCTCCATTTCAAAACAGTGAGCCTGGAGCGCCTGATCGATTCGCCCGTACTTGCTGGCAAATACTTCAAAGAGATTGACCTCGCTCCCGAGGTCTCTCCGAAGCACTTCCTCGACCTTGCAGCCGATGGCCCCGAAGACCTCAATCTCTCGCCTGAGCATATCGCCGCCTTCAACAGGCTGGTGCGCGAGACCGGAGCCCTCTACCAAAGCCGCCACTACACCCAATACCACTTCCTCGTGACCCTCAGCGACTCGGTTGCGCACTTTGGCCTCGAGCATCATGAATCCAGCGACGACCGCGTAGCCGCACGAACGTTCATCGACAACGATCAATTCACGCTCGCCGGAAGTCTGTTGCCACATGAATTCACCCACAGCTGGAATGGCAAGTACCGGCGACCTGCAGGGCTCGCGACCAGCAACTACCAGAAACCGATGGAGGGCGATCTGCTGTGGGTATACGAAGGTCTCACGCAGTATCTCGGCGATGTGCTGGCAGCGCGCTCCGGCATCTGGACTCAGGAGCAATATCGCGGACTGCTCGCCGAGAATGCCGCGAACCTCGATAACCGGCCCGGCCGCCAATGGCGCGATCTACAGGACACGGCTGTCTTCGCCCAGGTGCTGTACGAGGCAGGCGGCGGCTGGGGTAACTGGCGCCGCGGCACCGATTTCTACGATGAGGGCGAGCTAATCTGGCTCGATGTCGACACCACCATCCGCAAGATGACCAACAGCAAGAAGAGCCTCAATGATTTTGTGGCAGCGTTCGAAGGGCTCGGCGGCAACACTCCTCCCAAAGTTGTGCCCTACACTTTCGACGACGTAGTCGCCGGCCTCAACGCCGTGGCTCCCAATGACTGGGCAGCCTTCCTGCGGCAGCGCCTCGATACAAACCAGCCGCATGCTCCGCTGAGTGGCATCGAGAATGGCGGCTGGAAGTTGGCCTACGCACCGCGCCCGAACCCCTGGAGCGACAAGGAGGACACGGTGAGCGGCAACGGGAACTTCTGGTTCTCCATCGGCCTCAGCGTCAACTCCGCAGGAGTATTGTCTGACGTGCTCAAGGGAGGTCCTTCGGATAAGGCCGGCCTCGCACCGCAAATGAAGCTGGTTGCAGTGAATGGCCGGACATTTACACCAGCCCTGTTGAAGGCAGCCGTCAACGACGCCGAGGGAGACGGCCCCGCGATCGAGCTGATCGTCGAGAACACCGGCTACTATCGCCTCATCAAGCTCGACTATCACGGCGGCGAGCGTTATCCCACGCTTGAGCGAGTCACCGGCATGCCGGATGCGCTGGACGACATCACGCAGCCATTGGTCAAGCCGTCGCGCTAAGCGCGCCTACCGAAGCTGCGCCTCAAATACCGCGTAGCGCCGCTCGAGCTCCCACTGTTGCGCAGCCTTTTCGCTCGACTTCAGCAGCGAAGAGCAATCTCCCCCGGTCGACGACGACGCCGGATTCTCGCCCGCGCACGCCGCCTTCAGCCGCGTGAAGTTATCCGGCTTCATCCACAAGCTCTCGCCCGGAAGAAACGAGTGCTCAATCGAAGCGCGAGCCATGCGCTTTAGATCCGCGTAGCTCAGACCCTGGTCCTCAACACCCTTCACATACTCGTGAGTGATGTCGATCCGCGAAACGCCTTCGTCGTCAGTGGAGAGAGCAACAGGAACATGTGCAGCCATATAAGTGTGCAGTGGGTGTTGATCGCCTTTCACACCAAGGATCGCGTCGTTCGAGGTGAGATTGATCTCCACTAGGATGTGTTTTTGCGCCATCTCGCGCAACAACCCGGTCGCATCCGTCTCGTAGCCGATGTCGACGCCATGGCCGATGCGCTCGGCGCCGGCAACTTCCACCGCCCGCCGGATGTGGTCGCGAAGGTTCTCAGGCGGAACGATCCCCAGAGTCAACTCGCCCGCGTGCAGCGAGAGATGAACGCCCGGATACTGCGGGCGCATCCACTGCAGAATCCTCATGCCGACGCGGTACTCGTCGATCGCTCCACGCCAGTCCTCGGCGCGCAGATAGTTGACGCCAACAACATTGGGATCCAGTTTAGTGACTTCGAATGCAACCAGCGTCTGCACGAAAATCTGCTCCGGCGTAAAGTCGCGCAGAACGCTATCGATCCAGCGCACCGTGACCCCGCATGCAGGCATGGCCTGCGGCGTCCCGCAATGTTCAATCGCGTTGCGAGAGGCCTCCATACCGTCCATTTCACCCTTTGCCTGCGCGACCACCGACGCAAGCCCAGCAGCTTCCGCGTCGTGCTTCAACTCGGCAAACTGCGCATCGCTGTCGCCCTTCCAATGAATCTTTGCCGCCACTCCAAGCGCCGCGCCCACCGCCGGGACATGCATGATCTCTATATACTGCTCATTTTGAGAGGCCGCCCGCGTGACCACTTCATCCAGCCATTGCCCCCCATGTGCAGCTACGGTGAGCCCGCCATCCTTCAGGAAAGTGTCGAAGAACTGATCGTGCTCGCTGTATCCAGTGTGTGCGATATAGGAACGAACTGAGTATGCGTTGATCAGCCGGTCCCAGGTCGCCTGGTCGGATAGAGCTTTGGCTGCGGGAAAGGTCTTCGCTGGACATGCGGCTCCCTTGCCGTCGGCCAGCGCGAGCGTGTCTTCACTGATGCAAAAACTATCCGCCGCAGCCTCGCGGATGAAGCTTTCCGCATAAACCGCGCCGGTGAGATGGACGTGTAAATCTCCGCCCTTTGGCATGTTGTGCAGGAATGCGTAAAGCCGAGGCTCCCCCTGATTCTGCGCCCGGTCAAAAATCCCGCTCGCACGGTTTTCCGCCGCGCTCAGAACCGGCGAGTAATTGTGGTCATTTTGGATCCGTGTCAACAGGAACGGGACCACAGCAAACACGAACAGCAGAACGATGATCGGCCAGTATTTTCTTGTCTTGCTGCTATCTTGCTGAGACATCGCCATCTGGACCAGTCCTCTTCCCCAACGAACTTCAATTAATGCCGGATGTTCCAGCATACTTCGAACGGGGGTGAGCACAACAACAGCCCGCCGCAGCAGAAACAGGCAGATTGTCCTCCATGTTCGGTCGCGCTTTGCGCAGGCTCGCAGGGTTGCTATACTTGATTTGACGCTTGGACCTGCGGCTCTCCGCAGGTAGGCTTACCGGCAGATTCCGTCTGTCCGAGTGCTTTATGACCGACGTTGACTTTCCCGGCAAAACTAGCCGGATCGGAGCCAGCAGGTTTCCCTCCAGTGTCGCGTTCGGGCTTACCCTTGGCCGTCCCGAATCTGCTCCATTGCCAAGGCCAGATAGCTCAGTGGTAGAGCGCGGCCCTGAAAAGGCCGGCGTCGGCGGTTCGATCCCGTCTCTGGCC
>JALYIG010000214.1 GCA_030775885.1 Acidobacteriota bacterium
GTGCCATAGAGATCAACCTTGAGGATCGTTTCAGGAGAGGCCTGAGTCGGCGAAACACCTGCTGCATGGATGACACCCGAGACTTCTCCGAGCTTCGTCGCAGTCTCAACAAGAGCGTGTACTGATATTCGGGAGGAGACATCGACCGTTGTTGCAGTGACTCTGAAGCCGGCGTCAATTAGAGTTTTTGCCGCGGCATCGGCGTTGTCCTGTCGTATGTCCGCCAATAAAACGTGTTTGCCTGCACTGACCCGTCGCACAATCGCCTGGCCGATTGACCCTGCTCCGATGACTACAATCACGTTTGTCATTTCGCTCCTCTACCTTTCTTTTAGTTGGTCTGTCGATGCCTTGCACTCTACGAAAGACGGCGTGTGTCCAAAAGCTTTCGTAGGTCGTCCTTCACTCGTTGCGGCTCTTCTTCAAATGGCTGATTGGGCGTGTCGCGCACGCCGTCCAACGTGTCCTCCGGGTCTGCAACCAGCGCTGCAAACAATTCATCGAGGTCTTCCTGTGCTGAACCTTTGATTGCGATAAGTTCGAATGTTTTACGCAACGCCTGCGCAGACGTGAGGCTGCTGACAAGAACTTGGGCAAGCTGACTTCGCGCGATGACTCCATCGCTGGAGTTGCCGGCCGTACGTGTGTCGCCTTGAAGAAAGACAAGCTGGTGTTCGTTCGATTTGTTGTAGTCGAACCATCCGGGACGAACAATGGTGTACGGTAAGCCGCTGGCGCGGACAAGCCTCTCGGACCGGCGCTTCCAGTCATGGACTTCGGTGCTGCGGTTGTAGGAGCCGGTTCGGTTGGTTACTCCGATGGCAGTCATCAACGCGATCCGCGCGGGGCGAGAGCCAAGAGCGAGCAAAACATTGCGCACCCCGCCGTAGTCCACACTCTCAGATTCAGCCTTGGTCCCGCCATTCGAGCCGTGGGTGAAGACAATGGCGTCGATTCCATCGACCGCACTCGCCAAAGTCTCGGGACGGGTGACATCACCAACCATTACCTTAACCCCGCGTGGGAGCTGACGGGCCTTGGCTTCGGATCGCACAAGCGCTCGCACTATATGGCCTTGTCTGATCGCATCCTCTACAACGAGGCGACCGATGCTGCCGGTTGCGCCTACTACGAGTACACTCAATTTTGATTCTGGCATGGTCTCTCCTTCAATTGCGGCCGTCTACGCTGCCGTGCCTTCGTTCACAATACGCAACCCGGTAAGCGTACGGGGATATCCGATGAAGGGCAGCAACTGCGTCACTACATCGACCATCCGCGCACGGTCGTTGCCGACGTTGAGGTTTGCTGCGACGTGACCCTTGATCTGCGGTTCGCAGCCGCCGAGCGAAACAAGAATGCTCAGGGTCAAAAGCTCGCGGGTCGGAACGTCGATACCGTTACGCGTGTAGTGATCGCCAAAGCAGTGTGCCGACAATAGGTGCTGAATGTGCATCTGATCCGGCGGTGTCGATTGGTACATCTTCTCAACGGCTTCACTACCGACGATCTGCTTCTGGACGGCAAGACCTTTCTCCATACGATTCTCCGGTGTCGTAGTGGACTGTCCCGGAAGAGGGAGCGCTATGCCGCGCTCCGTCAGCACATCATTGTTCGCCTGGATGAAGTCATAGGCTCTGGCGATGCCAACGTATGGCACAGCCTGATACAAAATCTCCTTGGCTTCAATTGGAGTGACTCCGACGTTGAGCGCTGCGCCCAGCATGGCTCGATACTCCCGTACAGCCTGGCAAGCGATGATCGCCGCCAACTGCACCATCAACCGTGTGCGAATATCCAGCTTCGTGGTGCGCAGGACTTCATCAAAAGCGAAGTTGTCGAAGATCTCGATCAACTCAGGATCAGTCACAGCAACCGTCGATACATAGTTGGGGAACAGTTCGTCGTGATTCTTTTGTGCCTGCTCATTGGGAGCCATTGCATTCCTCTCTAAATCTCGTCAGCGCTGCGGTGATACTGCTGATCCGTGACCTTCTCCATCCAGTCAACGGCTTTGACTTCGAGTTTTTCGGCTATCGCAATGTGGCTCATCGTTGTAGTAGCCGTTGCTCCGTGCCAGTGCTTTTCACCAGCCAAAAACCAGACCACGTCTCCCGGCCGAATGTCTTCGATTGGGCCTCCCTCGCGCTGCACCCAACCCGCCCCAAACGTGACGATGAGGTCTGGCCGAGGGGATGCGTGTGCCATGCTGTACGAACGCCGGGTTCGAACGTTACGATGGCTCCGCTCACACGCGCTGGGTCTGTCCCTTGAAAGGGCTGGTCGATACGCACTGTCCCCGTAAAGTATTCAGCAGGGCCTTGTGCCGATGCTTGAGAACCATTCCGTCTTATTTCCATAAACCTTCTCCTCTAGCTTTGTTCTTGTGTGTCGATGTCAGGCCAGCGTCGCGATGCGTTACTCAGTGCCCAGTCATATCGAGCGCGGCTTCAGGAAGGCGGGCTCCTTCGAGTTTGAGCTTGGAGGCAAGCTCATCGATCTGCTTCAGATCGCTCTCCGTAAGCTCGACACTGACCGCACCAAGGTTTTCTTCCAAACGCTTCAGCTTAGTCGTGCCGGGAATTGGCACGACCCATGGCTTCTGAGCCAACAGCCAGGCAAGCGCGACCTGAGATGGGGCTGCGCCTTTACCTTCCGCGACGGACTTCACGAGATCGACAAGGACCATATTCGCCTTACGAGCCTCGGGTGAGAAGCGCGGCACATTGTTGCGAAAGTCGGTGGGATCGAACTTGGTGTTCTCGTCGATCTGACCTGTCAGGAAGCCAGCGCCAAGCGGGCTGAACGGCACGAAGCCGATGCCCAGCTCCTCCAAGGCTGGCAAAAGCTCTGCCTCCGGCCCTCGCCAGAAGAGCGAGTATTCGCTTTGGACTGCGGTGACGGGTTGAACGGCATGCGCACGGCGGATTGTCTTGACTCCAGCTTCCGAGAGGCCGAAGTGTTTGACCTTGCCCTCGGCGATGAGATCCTTTATCGCCCCTGCTACATCCTCGATCGGCACATTCTGATCGACGCGATGCTGATAAAAAAGATCGATGTGATCCGTCCGGAGCCGCCTAAGGCAAGCCTCGGCAACGAGCTTGATGTGCTCGGGCCGGCTATTGGTGCCACCACTGCGCTTGCCCGTTTCAAGGTCAATGTCAAAGCCGAACTTCGTGGCAATCACTACTTTGTCGCGAATGGGCGCAAGTGCCTCACCTAAGAGTTCTTCGTTGACGAAAGGGCCATACGCCTCCGCAGTATCGAATAGGGTCACGCCGTCTTCGTGGGCACCCCGAATCAGCTTGATCATTTCGCTCTTATCAGCCGGAGGCCCATAGAGCGAGCTCATGCCCATGCAGCCGAGGCCAAGGGCAGAGACTTCGAGGTTTTGTCCGAGAGTACGCTTTTGCATTGTTTCTCCTAGAGGCGTGACGCTGCCTATAAGGGCGAAGCTGATCCCAGCCAGCATCGCCCTCGCTTGTTGAAGTTCTTAGCGGTTTATAAGAGCCTGAAGCTTCGCAGGGTATCTGTCGCCTTGGACTTCGATTGCCGAGATGGCATCGTGGATGGACGCGAGATCTTCCGGCGTCAGTTCCACGCTCGCACCTCCAAGATTCTCTTCGAGGCGATGGAGCTTTGTTGTTCCCGGGATGGGCACGATCCAAGACTTCTGAGCAAGGAGCCATGCCAGAGCAATCTGTGCCTTGGTCGCCTTCTTTTTGTCAGCGATCTTCCCGAGCGCATCCACCACGTTCTGATTTGCTTTACGTGCCTCTTCGGAGAAGCGTGGTACGGTGTTGCGGAAGTCGGTCTTGTCGAACTCCGTCTTCTCTGAGATGGCTCCCGTGAGAAATCCTTTTCCGAGCGGGCTGAACGGGACAAAGCCGATGCCGAGTTCTTCCAACGTCGGGAGAATTTCCTTCTCCGGCTCTCGCCACCAAAGCGAATATTCGCTTTGGAGTGCCGTGACCGGCTGAACAGCATGGGCCTGGCGAATGCTCGCTGCCCCCGCTTCCGACATGCCGAAGTGCTTGACCTTACCCTCGCGGATGAGGTCTTTGACTGTATCCGCTACCTCTTCCATGGGGACGTTTGGATCAACCCGATGTTGATAAAACAGGTCGATCGCATTGACCTTCAGCCGCTTCAGGCTGGCTTCGGCAACTGCCCTGATACGTTCTGGCGTGCTATCGAGACCCTGACTTGGGACCCCGTTCTTGAAGCCGAATTTCGTTGCGATGACTACCTTGTCGCTAACATCGGCTAACGCCTCGCCAACAAGTTCTTCGTTCGCGCCCGGTCCATAGGCTTCGGCGGTGTCGAAGAAGGTCACACCTCCGTCGTAGGCAGCACGAATTACTTTGATGGCTTCGCTTTTATCCATTGCGGGTCCGTAGCCGAAGCTAAGCCCCATGCAACCGAATCCTAGGGCTGAGACTTCGAGCCCGCTCTTTCCCAATATGCGCTTTTGCATCGTTTTCTCCTTGAGTCTGTTAAGGCAAGAGACGAAGTAAAAAGACCGTCGCCCGCGATTTAGGCATTTGCCGTTTCGTTCAAGTCCGCTAAACGTCCGCTGCTTCCATCTGTATCGATCGTCGGCACGGTCGGGCTAATTGGGTCGAGAGCCGCTGGAAGACGTGGCTCTCTGTGCTTCGCGCCAATTCTTCGGCGGCATACCCTCCCAGGCGCGAAAGGCTCTCGCGAAGGAGTTCGCATCTTCATATCCCAAAAGGTAGGCGGCTTCGGTTAGTTCGAGGACCGAGTTGCTGAGGTAATATCGCGCCATCTGGTGACGTGCCTCATCAAGGACTTTTTGATAGCTCGAACCCAGGTCCTGGAGACGACGTTGCAGGGTTCGCGCGCTCATGTGGAGCTCGCGTGCAACATCGTCGACAACCGGGCGGTGTCCAGTAAGTCGATGCTGGATCGCGCCGCGAACGAGTTCCGTAAACTTGTCTTCGTCTGGGTAACGGTCTTTCAGTTCCTGATCGAACTGCGGGGCGAGCATCTCCAGAAGCTCGATATTTCGCGTGACGAAGGGTTTCGTCGCATCTGTGGACTGGAAGATGATGGCATTGCGGGACGCTCCGCAAATGACGGGGCAGCCAAAGTGCCGTTCGAGCGCCTTGGTATGACTGCGAGGCTGCACCAACTCGACCCGCATAGGACTGATACGGGTTCCCGTGCCCTGCCGCGCGATGGTGAGCACCCATGCAAAACAATGCTCAACCAGTACCGCAGGTTCAATGTCGACGGCCAGCGTCCAGCGAAACTGGATGGCCCACTCGTCCGCAACGGTCTCGTGCAGAATCTCTTCCGGAGCTGAGAGCTTCTTATAGCGAGCCATGTGTTCGATCGCCGCACCGAAACTCTCTGTGGACAATGCCGCGAGGCCCATCGGATGGAATCGCGCGATGCTGCTCTCCGTCCCAAGACGGACCCCGATCGAGGCATCTTTGCTGACTTCACCGATGGCCCGCCATAGTGCGAAGAGTTCTGGTGTGGAAACGAGGATGCGGGTTTGCTCGAAAAGGTCTTGGGGGAGACCAGCTCTGCGGAGCACCGCAGGGACAAGAACTCCAGCTTCTTCCAACCTCACACGGAGACTGCCAGGAACGCGAAAGTGTTTGGTCATTGTCGTTACTCGGATTTCAGCGAAGCCATGTCGATGGAGAAGCGATACTTGACATCGGCTTTGAGGAGCCGTTCGTAGGCCTCATTGATCTGTTGGATGGCAATTACTTCCACATCGGATGTAATGTTGTGCTTTCCGCAGAAGTCGAGCATTTCCTGAGTTTCTGCGAGGCCGCCGATAGGTGAACCGGATACACTGCGACGCCCGACGATCAGGCCGAACGAACTGAGGCTCAACGGCTTCTCAGGTACGCCGACGAGCGTCATGTTGCCATCTCGCGTAATTAGATTGATGTACGCGTTGATGTCGTGATCGGCGGAGACTCAATCCAAAATGAAATCGAAGGTGCCGGCGTGAGCTTGCATTTCGTTAGCGTTTTTGGAGATGACAACCTCGTCGGCTCCCAGGCGCTTCGCATCTTCAACCTTGC